>CBDTWX010000665.1:0-1506 GCA_965364305.1 uncultured Thermoanaerobaculia bacterium | reverse complement strand
AGTAGACGCCTGGTGAGAAGTACGGGCTAGCGCGCCCGCTCGCAGGCGGCATGCACGTTTCGACAAAGCCCTGGCCGACGCCAAGGTCAAGGAGGAGGAGCTTCGTACCCTCGGCTACATCGAGTAGTCCGTTATTGAATGTAGCCGAACGCCCGCAACCGCTCGCGCTCGCTCTCACTGAGCACCACCTCGCGGTCCGCCGGCGCGGCGCCGAATTGCTGAAAGAGAGCCTCAGATTGATGATGGTTGCGGCGCAACAACCTTCGCAGCATGCTCACCTGGTCACGATCTCGTGCGGCCACGTTGTCGTGCTCCCCCGGGTCCAAGGTCAGGTCGTACACCTCGCTGGGGCTGTCAGGTTTTCCAAAAATCCCCTTGATATTGCCCACGATCACCGCCCGTTCGAGGGTGCCGGCGAAGATGGGGTCATCCGCCGATCGTCTCCCGAGCACGACGCCCGGCAGGGCTTCCACCGGGAGACCCGCATGACGCAGCAGCGTCGGTGCGAGATCGATGGAAGAGCTGGGGCCCGAGCGGGTCTGACCGGCCCGCTCGAAGTCCGGCCACTTGATCAAAAGGGGCACACGAATGATCTCCTCGTAGAGAGGACCATGCCCGAATCCACCGTGCTCACCGAACTCCTCGCCATGATCGCTGGTGACCACGACCATCATCTGATCCCACACGCCACTCGACCTCAGTGAATCGAACAATGACCCGAGCGCCTCATCGAGGTACCTCACTCCAGCCTCGTAGGTTGTTCGCAGGATTTCCGCGTCCTTCGGTTCACGGGGAATCTCGCCACGATCGAGGCCGATCAGGAAGCGCGACCCGCTGCGTCCGTTCCGGCGGCCGAAGTTCTCTACCCCGAAGGCTTCGGCGATGGTTCGTCGGTTGGTCCCCGGCGCCTCGTAGGGCAGGATATTGAAGTCGGAGTGGGGCTCGAATGTGTGAACGAAGAAGAAGAAAGGCTCGTCTCGGTGGGCGACGACCCACCTGGCTGCTGCCGATGCCTGGCGGCCGGCCCTCCACCGGGTCATGCGATAGCTGTCGAAACCTTTGGCAAAGCCCCACTTCGGGCTGAGCCACCCACAGTCATAGACCAGCGCCGCGGTTTTGAAACCACCCGCGCCAAACCTCTCGGCGAGGGTCGGAACGGCAGGATCGATGCTCTGGTTGAGTCGGAGAGAACGGTGGGTATCCGGATGGAACCCGGTCAACAGAGAAGCGTGAGAGGGCTTGGTCCAGCTCGCGGCCGCGTAATGCGGCGAAAACCTCTCGGCTTCCAACGCGAACTGGTCAAAATGTGGCGTGAAGACGCCGCTCCCCGGAGTATCGATTGCGTCTTTCCGCAGGGTGTCAATCGACAGAAGCAGGATCTGGACGGGCGGTTCGTGGAGGGGATCTTCGAACGGCACCGACTGTCGGATCGTCGCCTCCCGCAACAGCACGCCGCACTCGCGAGGCACCCGACTCTCGAGCCCTATCCTCACCCGCCGGCCTTCC
>CBDTWX010000664.1:0-1625 GCA_965364305.1 uncultured Thermoanaerobaculia bacterium | reverse complement strand
CCACGGCGGTGCTGAGGCGTCCGCTGATGAACCAGAAGAGGGCGAACATGCCGCCGACCGATGAGATCTGGATGAGGAACGTGTTGCGAGGGGTCATGTCGCGGTCGGTGCGGGCGGTCTCCGATCCGTCTCCACCACCGAGGAGCCCCTTGAAAGCCAGAGAGAGCGACGACACGATGATCTTCCACATCTTGAGGATTCCGATGATGCCGGCCACCGCGATACAACCGATGCCCATCGGCCGCACATAATTACCGAAGATCTGGGCGGAATCCATATCGGCGACCAGCGCCTCGACCTCAGGAGGGGTCAGGGGCACCGTGAGACCGTGTCCCGCAAAGTAGACCAGCGGCACCAAGACCATGACGGACAAGACGGATCCGGCGGCAATAACGCCGGCGTAGCGAACACCGATGATATAGCCGAGACCGAAGTAGACCGCGGTGCCGTTGAGCTTGAGCTCGAACCTTGCGTCGGCCATGCGCTCGCCGAAGCTGCCGAAGAGGACCTTCGAGTTGAGGTGGTGGTTCCACAGATGGAGGAACTCGACGATCAGGTCGTAGATGAACCCGACGCCGAATGCCATGAGCATCACTTTGCCAGCCGAACCCTTCGACTTCTCTCCGGTGGCGAGCACGTTGGCGATGGCCGTGCCCTCGGGAAACGGCAGCTGGCCGTGGAGGTCCTTGACGAAGTAGCGCCGAAGCGGGATGAGGAGGACGACCCCCAGATAACCGCCGACGAGGCACGAGAGGAAGATCTGCAGGAATGACGGGTTGAGGTCGAGGATGTAGAGGGCCGGGATGGTGAAGATGGCTCCCGCCACCACCACGCCGGCGGCCTGTCCGATCGACTGGATGATAACGTTCTCGAGGAGCGTGCTTCGCCGCGAAAAGAGGGTGCTCATGAAGACCGCGGCGATTGCGATCGGGATCGAGGTCTCGATCACATTACCGGTCTTGAGCCCGATGTAGGCCGCCGCGAACGTGAAGATGACCACCATGATGACACCGATGGTCAGTGATCTCGCAGAGACCTCCGGTCGGGTGTCATCGGCCGGTACCACTGGTGTGTAGGTCTCTCCGGGCTCCAGCTCTCGAAAGGCATTCGGTGGTAGGACCTTGGTCGACTCGGACGGCGTTTCCATCGGCACCCTCCCGAATTCGAATTTTCGATCGAACGGGAGTGTAGCAGGAGGAGTTGAGAATTAGGGATGAGGAATGAGGAAATAGGAATTTCCACCCAACCATCCTGCTCAATTTTGAACTACCGCCCGCCTCGGTGTTGGATTTCGAATTTCGAATTTCGAATTTCGAATTTCGAATTTTCCGCCCCCACGCCGCGACACAACATTTGAACGCCGTCCCGATTCCCCAGAGGATTTGTAGGCGGGTCCTTACGGCGCCGCAGGACGGCTTGTGACGCACCGTCGCCAGCGAGTGGCCGATTGGCCGGCCCCCATCCACCCTTCCTTTCCGGCCTCGGCCACGGGTCGCTGCCGCCGGCGGGTTCCAGGGCCCGCGGATGGGCGTGCGGGGACAGGTTCAGGGGCAGCGATCAGCGACAGGAGTCTGCGACAGTGGGCAGCGGCAGTTGACAGCGGCAGATGACAGCGGCAGATGACA
>CBDTWX010000663.1:0-1971 GCA_965364305.1 uncultured Thermoanaerobaculia bacterium | reverse complement strand
CCGATCTGACAAAGGCGTGGGCGTTCGCGCGGTTCTCGACACCGGACTTGTCGGCGATCATCCGGCGACCGCGGCTGTAGGCGATGCGTGGAACGATCTGGCGATGCTCGAGGCCGTCGACCATGGTTACCTCCTCGGCGACGCGGTGGCGGTCTCTGATATTCCACCGGGTGTTGTACGCATCGCAGGTTCGGGGCCAGAGGGCTTTTCCCAGGCGGTTCGGCAAATCCTCGACACCTGGCGGTAGAGGAATGTCGAGGTCGTATCCGGAGTTGAGCCTACCGGGAGAGTGAATGAGTGATTTTGAACTTTCGCCGAGTCAACGATTTCCAGGAACTTCAGGGCAGCTATTATTGGTGATTCTGGATGGCGTCGGGTTGTATCGCGGGCACGCCGACGGCTACGACGGCAACGCGTTTGACCTCGCACAGACCCCAAACCTTGATCGCGTGTTTCGGGATTCGAAGGTCTTTCTCGAGCTCAAGGCGCACGGTACGGCCGTAGGTCTGCCGAGCGACGACGACATGGGGAACTCGGAGGTTGGCCACAACGCGATCGGCGCGGGCCGCGTCTTCGAGCAGGGTGCACAACTCGTGACTCGCGCGATTGCCGATCGTTCGCTTTTCTCGGGCGATGCATGGCAGCAGCTCGTTGGAAGGGTCAAAAGCAACGATTCAACCTTCCATCTCATCGGTCTCCTATCGGACGGCAATGTCCACAGTCACATCGACCATCTCGAAGCCCTGATCCGCAGGCTCGTGGACGAGGGCGTGCGGAGGATCCGTATCCACCCGCTTGCGGATGGACGCGATGTCGATCCGGTTTCGTTCGACCGCTATCTGAAAAGGCTCCAGACGGTCCTCGATCACGCGGCAGACGGGGGAGCCGACGCAGCAGTGGCTTCTGGCGGGGGTCGGATGCAGATTACGATGGATCGGTACGAGGCAGATTGGGAGATGGTGCGTCAGGGTTGGCTGACTCACGTGGTGGGGGAGGGGCGAAGGTTCTCGTCCGCTGAAGAGGCAGTTTCCATCTTGCGGCGAGAAAATCCCGGTGTGATCGATCAGGATCTGCCGCCTTTCGTGATCGCTGACTCTGCTGGCGAGCCCATTGGGGCCATCCGCGATGGAGACTCCGTGGTTCTTTTCAACTTCCGGGGCGACCGAGCCATCGAGATCTCCCGGGCGTTTGTCGAGGTTGGTTTCGACGAGTTCGAGCGCGGCCCAGCTCCGGACGTGCTCTACGCAGGGATGATAGAGTACGATGGCGATCTCAGGATCCCTCCTCTCTACCTGGTCAATCCACCGGCCATTTCGCGCACCGTTTCGGAGTATCTCGTCCACAACGGCGTATCTCAGCTGGCGGTCGCCGAGACCCAGAAGTTCGGGCATGTGACATATTTTTGGAATGGCAACAACTCCGAGAAATTCGATCCCGATCTCGAGGACTGGGTGGAGATACCCTCGGACAACGTTTCCTTCGATACCGCACCCGAGATGAAAGCGCGTGAGGTCTGCCGCACGGTGACCGATGACCTCAGTCAGCGAAGGCACCGGTTCATCCGCGTCAATTTCGCCAACGGCGATATGGTCGGCCACACGGGATCCCTGCCCGCCGCGATCCGTGCCATCGAAGTGGTGGACGAGTGCGTCGGCAAGCTCGACGAGGCGGTGGAGGCGGCCGGTGCGACCATGATCCTTACCGCCGACCACGGCAACCTCGACATGATGTGGGAGGTGGAGAAAACGACGGGGGCTGTGCGGCTCGATGACGACGGCAATCCAATGCTGAAAACGAGTCACACTCTTTCTCCGGTTCCGTTTTGTATCGTCGGCAAATCCGCCGACGAATTCCAGGTCAACCCGTCGGTCAGGAAGCCCGGTCTCGGGAACATCGCTGCGACAATTCTTCTCATACTCGGCTTTGAAGCGCCGGGGGACTATCTACCGG
Organism: uncultured Thermoanaerobaculia bacterium; assembly: GCA_965364305.1. Taxonomy (GTDB): domain Bacteria; phylum Acidobacteriota; class Thermoanaerobaculia; order Thermoanaerobaculales; family Sulfomarinibacteraceae; genus Sulfomarinibacter. The sequence goes on along the minus strand of CBDTWX010000663.1, from coordinate 21 downwards.
CGCTGATCGAGCCGATTGGAA
>CBDTWX010000662.1:0-2001 GCA_965364305.1 uncultured Thermoanaerobaculia bacterium | reverse complement strand
ACGTCATCTCGTTCAAAGCGGGTGGGACCACGTGGGACGGAGGTGCCTGGCATCCCGACTCGCCGCGAGTCGGCGTGCCTGGCATCCTCTCGGGTAGCGCGACGATGGACGTGCCGCCTCGAAGTCGGAAGCTGCGACTCGAAAAAAGGAGTGCGGGTGGACCTTCTCATTCCTCATTCCTCATTCCGGTAAAGTATCGTGTATCGAGAACCGAGAATCGTCCATCCGTAGCGATTCTCGCGACAGGAGACTCATGACAAAAGCCATCTGCAGCTGCTTGGTCGCGACGTTGCTCGTGACCACCGCGTGTGCGACCTCGTCGGGGTCTGGCACGAGAGAGCCGGGTGTTCGGGAGGTCAGCCGATACGCCGCGATCTACGAGGGACCCGAGCTCGCTGTGGCCCTGGGTTTCTACCAAGCCACGAGAAGCCTCGGAGATGAGTGGTTGATTCTGGCCGTCGAGTTCACCGCGTCGGCTGGAAGTGGGCGTTCGATCGTCGACCGTCGCGACATTTCAGTGATCGGACCCGACGGGCACCGCATGGCTCTTGTCAGCCAGGAGGAGTTCCGGGAGAACTACTCCGAGATTCGCGTTGCTCTCGAACGTTCTCTTCGATCTCTACCCATCCTCGGCCGCTACGATCGCAGTCAGATGCCCTGCGACCGCTGGTTCATCGTCAGCCCATTCGGAGGATTCGCCTATGACGAGCTCCCCGTCAACACCTTTCAGGTGTGCTCGGGGCCGTTAGTGTTCAGGGTCTTGGGTGGCATCCAGCCGGGCCGCTGGCGCCTCATCATCGATCTCGAGGAGAGCCGGGTGGATATTCCGTTCGAGCTCGAGGCGGAGTAAAGAACTGACAGGCACTCCCTACTTCGACGCGCTTGGTGCCACCCCTCACATTGTTTACAGAGACGCCCTCAAGAAAGAACCGCCCCCGAGGTAAACAATGTGAGGAGTGGCACCTGTGTCGCTGATGCCCCTTCGCGCTCGTCATTGCGGCGTGTGTCGTCGATGCCCCTTCGCGCTCCTCACCGGAGCGATCAGATCTTCGCCAGCTCCGCGAGCGCCTGGTCCCGGACCCCTTCGATCGACTGCGTGCCGTCGACCTTGATGAGCTTTGCCGCGCCGGCTTCACCTTTCGCGTCGAGCTCTCCGTAAAAAGACGTCAGCACCTCTGTCTGGGAGTGGTAGGTGGCCAAGCGGTTGCGGATCGTCTCCTCTTGGTCGTCGTCGCGGTGAACCAGAGGTTCGCCCGTTTCGTCGTCGACCCCTTCCACCTTGGGTGGATTGAACACCACGTGATAGACCCTCCCCGACCCTGGGTGCGATCGGCGCCCCGAAAGCCTGGTGACGATTTCGTCATCAGGAACGCTGATCTCGACAACTGCGTCGATGGTGACGCCCGCTTCGAGCATTGCCTGGGCCTGCGCCAGAGTTCTCGGAAAACCGTCAAAGAGAAAGCCCGGCCTGCAGTCGTCCTCGGTGATCCTCTCCTTGACGAGACCGATGATGATGTCGTCCGAAACCAGCCCACCGCTGTCCATCACAGTCTTGGCCTGTTTGCCGAGCTCGGTACCGGCAGCCACCGCTGCACGGAGCATGTCGCCGGTCGAGATCTGCGGGATCCCGTATTTCTCACAGATGTAACGAGCCTGAGTGCCCTTGCCGGCTCCCGGGGGTCCGAGCAGGATGAGACGCATGTAATCCTCCCTTTTTGCGGCGATCCGCGTTGATTCGGACTTCACCCTTTGCACATTCGATGCCGATATTCGCGACGTGTCGATCCCCCCAAAAGAAAAGATCATTCGATCGGTGGGGGTTCTTCCGACCGGGGAGGTCGACCCGCCATGATTCCAGATCAACCTCTGACGAGACGCCGTCGGATCGACTCTTGGCTGTCCTCACCCTTTCTATGTTCATCCTTCGAAGATACTTAACCCGGACTATTCACCAATCTTCGGCTGCAAGGCCCGATGCACCGCCCCCAGCGCCGTTTTCTC
>CBDTWX010000661.1:0-2043 GCA_965364305.1 uncultured Thermoanaerobaculia bacterium | reverse complement strand
ACGAAATCTTCCTCATCGACCTCTCAAACCCAACCAACGCCGCGATCTCGGACGGTCAAGGTCAGGGAACCATCACCGACGACGACGGTGCACCGACGCTCTCCATCAACGACGTGACCATGACGGAGGGTGATGCGGGAACCGTGGATGCGGTTTTCAACGTGAGCCTGTCCGCCGCCAGCGGGCAGGAGGTGACTGTCGATTACGCCACCGCTGACAGCACCGCCACGGCAGAGATCGACTACCAAGCAGGATCCGGGACCTTGACGATCCCTGCCGGCACCACCAGCGCAACCGTCACGATCGCGGTCATCGGCGACCTCTTGGACGAGCCCGACGAGACCTTCCTCGTCAACCTCTCAAACCCGAGCAACGCAACCATCTCGGACGGCCAGGGCCAGGGCACGATCAGGGACGATGATCCCTATGAGATCTTCGCTGACGGTTTCGAGACCGGCACCTCCACGGGATGGTCGCGCACCGTGGGCGGAGGGTGAGGGGACAGAATTTCGAGTCTCGGGTTGGTGCCACAGAACACACTCTGGTTAGATCGCACTGGGGCTTAAACCGGACTATTCACCGGTGCTCGAGGCGGAGGGTCCGACGCGCCGTGCCCAGGGTCATTTTCGAACCGAGAGGCGCGAACCATTCGACAGTACCTGGAGCACCCCGAGGCGAGAAGATGGCGCCGAGTGCGGCACATCGCCGACTGCCCCTCTGGTAGGGCTCAGCCACTCGTCACTCCTGTCGTTGGCTCCATTGCGGCCAACCGACACGGTGGTGGGTCTGTTCGACCCACTTGACCGAGGAGCTGGGTCCGCCACAGTTCCTCCAACCTGGCACGGCCCTTGCCTCATAGGTGGATTGAGGCGGCTCCAACCGCCACAGACCAAGGAGGTCAGCATGTTTTCGAAGAACTCAACCAAAATGTTCATTGCCGCGGCGGTGATTCTCTCCCTCGCGATTGCCTCACCGGCCGCCGCCCAACGCCGGGCGTCCGCCCAAGTCGGCTCCGAATGCGTCGGCGGTGTCGAAGCCCTCTTCGACGAGATCGAACTCGTGACGTTGTCCGACTACGAGGAGACGGTTGTGCTGTATCTGTGGGAGGAGGAAAAGCTGGCTCGCGACGTGTACAGCGCGCTATTCGACACATGGCAGCTCCCTATCTTCAGGAATATTGCTCGCGCCGAACAACGACACATGAACCTGGTGTGGAAACTGATCGAGGCGTACGGCATCGTGCATCCCTTCACCGATGACACGCCCGGCGTCTTCGTCGAACCCACCCTCGCATCCCTCTACAGCGACCTCGTTTCTGCGGGCGAGGTTTCACTGGTAGAGGCTCTGTGGGTCGGCGCCGAAATCGAGGATATGGACCTCTACGATCTCCTCGAAATCCTCGAGAATACGGACAACGACCATATCAAACTGGTGGTCTACAACCTCGCCAAAGGGTCGCGCAACCATCTCCGTGCTTTTGTGCGGGCGCTCACCGCACAGGGTGAAACCTACACCCCCGAATATCTTTCTCAGAACACCTTTGACGAGATCATTGACGCCGGAATGGAGCACCACATTTTCTACAACGCCGACGGCGAACCGGTCGAGGCCTGCGGCGGCGCGATCGGCGGTTTCGGCCAACGCCGCGGTCTTGGCGGTGACGGCGGTCAGGGCAACGGTTCGGGTCCGGGCGAGTGTGACGGAGGCGGATCGAACGGTGACGGCAACGGTTCGGGCAACGGCGAGTGTGACGGCTCCGGATCGAACGACGGTGGAAACGGAAATGGCAACGGCGAGTGCGATGGCTCCGGTTCGACCGGCGGCGGCAACGGCAACGGCGGCGGCAACGGCGGCGGCAACGGCGGCGGCAACGGCGGCGGCAATTGATCGACGCTGAGAAAGAAGAGGTGATTTTCATGAAAGTAGCGGCACCATGGCACGTTCGCGAGCGCGGAATATGAGCCGATCGGTTTCGAGAAGCTGCACCGGTCGAGGCACCGGTTCGCAACGGAGAGCGGGCGGCGGCGGTGGATCCAAAGGCGG
>CBDTWX010000660.1:0-2081 GCA_965364305.1 uncultured Thermoanaerobaculia bacterium | reverse complement strand
GAGCACCCCGAGGCGAGAATACGGCGCTGGGTGCGGTGCATCGGGCCTTGCAGCCAAAGATTGGTGAATAGTCCGGGCTAGCATCCAGTATCGAGGATCGGGTGGAAGGGCGGGCTAAATCATCAGCACGAAGAGGATGACGAGCCAGGTCACGAGAAGGAAGTGCGAGTACATCCCGACCAGGTGCACCTCCTCGGGTTCGGTGGCGGTGGAGCGGCCGCGTAGGGAGCGAATCGTGATCAGGATCATCGGCACGATGCCCGCCAGGACGTGGACGGCGTGAAGGAAGCTCAGCACGTAAAAGCCCCAGATGATGAGGCTCTCGTCGGGCAAGACATTGTCAGCCGCCAAACGCATCCAGTTGGACACCTGGACGCCGAGAAAAGCAATTCCGACCAACAGAGCTGCAGCGAGCATTCTCCCGCCACCACCTGATGGACCGATTCGAATCGACCGCTCGCTTGTCACCAGCAGGACGCTTTGAAGCACCAGAAGCGCCGTGCTGATCCAGAGGCCAAACGGCAGTGCCGGGGTGCCCGGAGGCGGCCACTCCGGCGCCCGCGAACGAATCACCAGATAACCGACGATGACGGCGCCAAAGAGCATTGCGAGAGCGGCGAGAAGCAGCCACATCCCCATTCTCCCAAACGACGCGGGCGGGTCCGAGGTTGGTATGCGCTCGGTGACAAGGGGCTTGTTCGGTCTGGTCGGTATCCGCTCGGTGTCGCGCGGTCTTCCGGAATCCACCGCGGGTTTTTCGATCATCTTGCTCAGGAACCGTTTTCCATGCCCGGCGAGTACCCTGGAATGAGGACCGGCTGGTAGTGAGCGGTGTCCATCATCGCGAAGCCGATGAACAAGAACAGAAAGAAGAATGCGCCGAGGAAGACAAACGCGTTGAACGGTTTGTCCCAGCGCAGGTGCATGTAGTAGAGCGTCACCAGTACCGCCTTGCCCGTAGCGATCGCGAGCCCAACCCAGATGTTGAGGAATCCGAGGTCGACCGTCGAGGCCGACACCGTCAGCCAGGTGCCGAACATCAGTGCGACCCACACCACGAGCAACAGCTTGACCGACGCGATGTGGACGAAAGAGTCCCCGTGTTCGTTCATCGATGTCTCCTAGATCAAATACAGAAGCAGGAAGAGATAGATCCAGATGAGATCCACCACGTGCCAGTAGAGCGCAACCATATCGACCCGCGTGAAGTGGCCAGTGTCGAAATCCCCCCGCCGGGCGCAGAGCAAGAGCCAGATAAACGCGCCGATTCCTGCGATCACGTGGATTCCGTGGAGTCCGGTCATCAGGAAGTAAATCGAGAAGTAGATCTGCGCGTTGGCCGGCTCGATCTCGACGGCTTCATCCTCAGCCACTGCAGTTTCCGGGTCGGCCAGGCCGGCCGGCCCCTCGGCCGCCGGGGCGATCGTCGAACGGTCGACAGGCGCCGCCGAGTCGGCCGACGGCTCTGGCGTCGCGATCTCCCCGTCTTCGGACTCCTCGGCCTGGTCGCCTTCCTCGAAGCTCTCTTCGTGAATCAGCTCCGATTCCGGTTCGGCGTGGTCGAGATGTGGGTCGTAGCTTCCGGCCCACAACAACCCGTGTTTCCATTTCGAGTTGTACTCGACTGCCTTGACGCCCATGAATCCCAGGGCGCAGAGCATCGTCAATGTCAGCATCAGCTTGAGCATGCCGATCTGTCTGAGCTGCGCCGCTCGGACGGCCCACGCCGCAGTGAGCGAGCTGCAAATCAGGATCACCGTGTTGAGGGCGCCCAGGTTCTTGTCGAGAAAGTGGTGACCGAAGACAAAGACCTCGGGATGGTTGGCGCGGTAGACCGAATAGGCGACAAAGAGACCCCCGAAAAAGAGGATCTCGGTGGCGAGGAAGAGCCACATGGCGAGCTTGGCAGACTGATACTGCTGGTCGGCACTCTCGAAGTGGTGCGCGAGGTTCGGTTCGTGGCCATGCTCGGAGTGACCCGCGCCGTGGCCGGCCATCACGTCGCCTTCCCTGCCGCGACCCGGATCGAGTCCGGATCCCGGCGCACGTATCCCCCCTCCTCGGCATCGAAGCGCAAGGAG
>CBDTWX010000659.1:0-2164 GCA_965364305.1 uncultured Thermoanaerobaculia bacterium | reverse complement strand
TCCCGCCCCGAATTGTTTTGTATGCAGCACGGAGTGAAGCGTTGACAAGCGGATTTTCAGTCCGCTGCTCTACAGGGGAGTGTGAGGGGCCAGCCCCTCACAGTGATATGCAGTGGACGGCCCGAAGCGAAGCGGCGCTGGTTGGAAGGGTGGAGGGAGAAGCGACGCGGAGCGAAGGGGAAAATCCGCGTGTCCGTGGTTCGATTCCGCGCCTGGGCACCACAAGCAATTCGCGGTGGCTCCCTCGGAGGGAACCACCGCGAATTGCTGTTAGGGACGGGTTTCGATTGCCTCGGCACGCTCAAAGCGCTGGGAAAATGGCGCGCCCCAGCAGGTAGCGCCAGGTGCCATCTTTTGCATTGTTGGAGGCCTCTCGCTGAAGTCAGAGTGACGTGGGGGCCAACAATGCGAAAGGTGGCTCCTCCGGAGCACGGCACCGGTTGCGGGCCAACAATGCCAAAATTGGCTCCTCGTCGAGCTCACGTGTACTGTGGCACCCAAGGAGCACATTCCATGTCGGTTCACGTTTTCGTCGCGACGAGTCTCGACGGTTTCATCGCCAGGAGGGACGGGGGAGTCGACTGGCTCGACGAGGTTCCGAATCCCGAGCATAGCGACTTCGGCTACTTCGAATTCATGAGCGGCATTGACGCCCTCGTGATGGGAAGAAACACCTTCGAGAAGGTCCTGACCTTCGGCAGGTGGCCCTATGACAAGCCGGTGTTCGTTCTCAGTAGATCGCTGTCGGGAGTTCCTCCGGAGCTCGAGGGCAAGGCTGCAATCGTTGACGATTCTCCGAGGTCGCTCGTCGAGAATTTGGCTGCGAAAGGGTATCGGCGCCTTTACGTTGATGGCGGGAAAGTCATGCAGAGCTTTCTCCAGGACGACCTCGTCGACGAGATGATCATCTCTCGAGTCCCGGTTCTTCTCGGGGATGGGGTGCCCCTCTTTGGCACGCTCACGGAAAGTCTGCAGTTCGAACACGAGAAGACCGAAGTATTCAGCGAGACTCTGGTTCAAAGTACGTATACGAGGATCAGGGAGTAGACAGGTGCTGTGGCCGCTCATCTCTGCCGCGATCGGCTGCCGCTGAAGACCGCCGCTGGATCCTGGCCCTGTCACTGGCTGCTGTTGCTTTCGCTGCCCACAGATCCCTCCGCTCGTTCGCTCCGCTCTCTCGGTCGGGATGACAACTTGAATCAACGGTGGAGGACGGGTGGAAAATTCGAAATCTGAAATTCGAAATCCGAAATAGTGGGGAAGGGTGGGCGGCATTCCGAATTCCGAATTCCGAATTCCGAATTCCGAATTCGAATATCCAGTATGATCCCCCCATGGCACTCCCCAAGCTCGGCATCCTGATCTCCGGCACCGGCTCCAACATGAAATCCATCGTTGGTGCTTGCGAATCCGGTACGGTGCCGGCTGAGGTCGCCATCGTGATTTCGAACCGGGCCGACTCGCCTGGTATCGCATGGGCGGCGGAACATCGGCTCGAAACGGCCGTCATCTCCCACAAGGACTACCCGGATCGCGAATCCCATGATCGCGCGGTGGTCGAGCGACTGCGCGAGCTCAGGGTGGAGTGGGTCTGCCTCGCGGGCTACATGCGGTTGCTTTCTGCGGTCTTTATCGAGGCGTTTCCGAACCGAGTTCTCAACATCCATCCGGCCCTGCTCCCGTCCTTCCCCGGCCTGCATGGGCAACATCAGGCGTGGGAGTATGGTGTCAAGGTGTCGGGCTGTACGGTCCACCTCGTGGATCTCGAGCTCGACCACGGGCCGATCGTCGTTCAAAAGGCGGTGCCGGTTCATCCAGAGGACACGGCGGAAGAGCTCGCCGAGAGAATCTTGGTGCAGGAGCACATTGCCTACCCTGAGGCGCTTCGAACACTATTGAGCCGGCCGTGGCGCATCGACGGCCGTCGTGTTGTCCCCTCACGATGAGGTCATTCCTCCCATATTTAGGAATTATTCCTACTTAAGAAGAAAATCCCCCCAGATGAGGGATTGTGTGCCGGCGTGCGAAGGACCATTATCAAAGTGCAAGGTGGAAAAGCTTCCGGGCCCGAGTGAGTGATACCAGCTGGTATCACTCCATTTTGAAAGTCAGGTTCCACGGGGGAAGGGTTTCAGGACCTCTCAACGAGGCGCCCTCCATCCTG
>CBDTWX010000658.1:0-2185 GCA_965364305.1 uncultured Thermoanaerobaculia bacterium | reverse complement strand
AACCGCCTGGGGATCCTCGCCGCTCTCCTGGTCGATGCCGGGTGGCGGGTGGATTTGGTCCTGACCCGTCCCTGGACCGAGCGCGGCCGGCGTCTCCGGGTTCCGACTCTCGATGCTTTTACGGCGGTGCTGTTGCGGGTGGAGCATGACGGGAGCGAGATCTGGATCGACGTGCGCGAAGAGGCTCGCGGCGTCAATCACATCAACCCCCTCTTCCAAAAGAGCGACGGGTTGGTCTTGCCGTTGAATCGGCCAGGTGACGCGGTCACGTTGCTCGATGAGCTGCCCTCGTTCCCGAACCCGGATCTCGAAGAGGCGGTGATGGTGCGGGCCGAGGTTACCGCGGACGGCAGCGCAAGAATCGCCTTCGACATGCCGGTTCGCGGCGGCCAGGCAGAACAGCTGCTTGAAAGAGTGGAGAGCGTGCCTGAGGATCAGGTCGGGATGGTCTACCGCCAGATGGCGGTCAGCCTATTCCCGGGTGCCGACAATGTGCAGGGCGAAATCGAACCTACCGACAGCGGAGCGGTGGTCCGCCTTCAGCTCGACGTTGCAGGCGCCTGTGAGCCGGAGAACGGCGATCTCGTGTGCCGCAGCCTGGTGCTTGCCAACCCGATGGTGCCGGCGCTCGCATCGCTTCCCGAAAGGACCTATCCGTTGACTCTCAGGGTGCCCGTCGAACGTCGCCTCGAGCTCGAGCTGGTTGCTCCGCCGGGTTGGCGACCGCCCGATCGCCCACCGCGGCGACTCGATGCCCGGTGGGGCTCGGTCGCAGAAACCGTGGAGCGGACGCCAGAATCGACCCGGTCGGTGCTTCGGATCACCTTGCCGATGCAGACAGTGCCTCCTGAGGAGTACCCTGCCTTTGCGCGTTTTTGCCACGCGGTGGACGAGCTCGCGACGCGCCCCCCACGTCTGCAGCGGCTGACGGAGTGACATTTCCGCCGAGACGACGGCCTTCGTAATGTGAGCCCAAAACCATTATTCACGGCGTTTCGTCGCCCCGGCGGCGAGACGCCGTGAATGATGCGGCTATACTCGGCGGCGCCATGGAGATTGTCGACGGCACCGTCATCGCCATACACGGACCTTTGGTTCGGGTACAGGTGGGTGAGGAGACGCATGTTGTGGCATCGAGGCGACGTCTCAACTGGGAGGGCGGGACACCTGCGTCGGCGCGTCTGGTGGTCGGAGATGGGGTAACGGTGGAGATGCAGGGAGAGGACGGGGTGATCATCGCCGTCCACGCACGCCGCAACAGCCTGCAGCGAAAAGCCCCATCGAAGAACCGAGCCCAACTGTTAGCGGCCAACGTCGATCAGGCGTTACTCGTCTTTGCCGCGCGAGAACCGGCGCCCAAGGCCGGGTTGCTCGATCGCTTTCTTGTCGCCTGCCACCTCGCGGGAATCCGCGCCGTGATCACCATCAACAAGATCGATCAGGGCACTGATGAGGTCGATGATTGGCTGCCCACCTACGATGAGCTGGGCTATCGTGTGCTGCGGGTTTCGGCCCGGACCGGCTGGGGTTTGGGTGTGGTCAAACGGATGCTCGTCAACAGGACGACTCTGTTCTGTGGGCCCTCGGGGGCTGGCAAGTCTTCGCTGCTCAACGCGGTGTATCCGGGATTTCGGCTCAAGGTTGGGGAGCTGTCGGAAAGCACTGGAAAGGGCCGCCATACGACCTCGTTGGCAGAGCTCATGCCGCTTCCATACGGCGGTTTCGTGGTTGACACTCCGGGTCTCAAGGAATTCGGCGTCTGGGAGGCGAGTCGGGAAGAGCTCGAGGCGGCTTTTCCAGAGATCGCGGACCGCGTCGAGGGGTGTCGTTTCCCGAATTGCAGCCATCTGCACGAACCGGAGTGTGCCGTGCTTGAAGCGGTCGAAAACGGCCGGGTCAGCGCCAAGCGTTTCCGGAGCTTTCAGAGGATCCTCGAAGAAGCGCTGGAAAGTTAAACGTTCGAACGTTTTAACGATGCAACCTCAGAACGAGAGGCTCATCCGGAATTCGGTGAGGTGAATAGAGACTGAAGGTGTCCAACAGCGGCAGCGGTCAGCTTCAGTGGCAGGAATCAGGTACAGCAATCAGGGGCATTGACAACGATCAGATCTGCGAGCTCGGTCCCGGCGAACCTAGCCCGTACTTCTCACCAGGCGTCTACTACGGACGGCGAATCACGGCGTCC
>CBDTWX010000657.1:0-2196 GCA_965364305.1 uncultured Thermoanaerobaculia bacterium | reverse complement strand
GAAAAGGGGCAGGGACCGAATCAGCGTCCACGACAACGGCAGGGGCAGCGGCAGGAACCAACGTCCGCGACGGCGACAACCCTCATCAGGACGTGACACCACCAGACGCAGACTGCCCACAGATCACACAGATAGACGCAGATCCATCTGCCCACCGGGATGGGTCGGGCGGGAGGGTCATCTTTCCGTAGATTCGATCCGATTCAGCCCACGACTCGCCGAATGAAATAGTGAGACGGGCTGTGACGCTCGACAGACACCGTTACGCGGTGGCGCCCAGCCTTGAGACCAGCCACATCGATGACCGATATCCCCCGCCATCTGTTTCCCACCCGGCTGCAATACCATCGAGTCAGTCTCCGATGATTACCGTCGACGAATACGTCGACCTTGCGTGCCCGAGAATGAAGAAGCTGCCCAACAGCCAACGTGGCACCAACCGTGATCGAGTTCGGATCGCCATCGGGGCGCCAGAACCGGACCGTGCGGCGGCACCATCCAGGTCCGCCCTCTCCGGCCACTGCTATCGACAGGACGTGATCGCCCTCGGATAGATAGGGAATGCGGAATGTCAGCGCGAAATCATCGCCGTCGAAGACGGCTTCACCGAGCGAAGCGACCGGTTCGCTGCCGATGACGACCTCCGGCAGCAGTTTCCGCTTGGCTCGGCGAGGGACATACCGTAGATATCTCGGAGCGCGACCGGTAATCAGGATCGGATCAGTGATCATCGCCCCGTCCTCCGGTTGATCGATCACCCATCCCTTTTGCTCTCGGCTCGGTGGCGGCGCCGACAGGTACGGCCGGAAGCTCACCGGTTCTACCGACTTGACCATGGGCGACAATCGCTGACGGCCGTTCGCTATACAGAAGCTACAGCCATTCGGGGTGCACGACCCTCGTCGATGTTGGAGGCGAAAGTCCGACCAGTTTTTGCCTGTCCAAATTTCTCCAACGCTGTTCTCGGCAAGCAGACCGATGGTGGTGTCGTTGAGACAGCAGGTTCGCACTTCTCCCATGGTGGTCACGAAGATCGTGGTCCAGGGCTCGCTGCAATCAATGTCTCCCCGGCCCTCCGGTCGCCCCACCCTCGCTTTGTAGTCCATCGAGCCCTCTGAGACGAGGAAAAAACTCCTGAGACTAACTCCCGCATTCTCCGCCCGCAATCGCGTGTCCTCCAGAACGGCCTGCACATGGCCGCGGTCGAGAGATCCCAACGAGTTTTCACGATACTGGCGTATGAGCTCGGAACTACCGTCCCAGGCAAGGAGCGGCTCGACGTTGAGTTCATCGATCTTGTGCGCTGTGAGAAGGTCGATCATTCCGGGCAGCTCATGAATATTCGACGCCATCGCCACGAAACTGACGGTGATATTCGGCCTGCCGTGGCGCTCGCGGGCGTCCACGAGTGCACGTACCCCACGAATCAGATCTTCCCATCGAGCGCCACGGCGGACTGATTCGTAGGTGGGCGCCGTCGCACCATCTATCGAGATCGAGACACAATGAGTACCCACTCTGGCGATTTCGTCCGCCTTTTTTTCATCGATCAGGGTGGCATTGGTGGTGAAGAACGCTTCGACCCCGGCGTCCGCCAGCTCCGCAATGAAATCGCAGAGGTGTGGGTTGATCATCGGCTCTCCAAGACCATAGAGATTCGCGCGCAGCAATGTCGGGAAGACCGGACGCAGTCTGGAGAAGACCTCCGGCGTCAGAAGAGCCGGTCGCCCGCTTTCTCTGCGGTAGCGTCTGTCGTGCACGATGGGACACATACGACATCGAAGATTGCAGCGGGCCGAAACCTCCAAGAACGCTTCGAGTGGATGGCCCTTCACCGATGGGGACTGCTGACGATAATCCCCTCGAACAAGGCTCACGTTGCTCCAGCGGTGGGCATCCACGAACCACCTCCATTCAGCCTACGGTCTGAGCCGATACCCCGTCTAATCACCAGGGATCCACTACCACCAACGAAGTGCGCCGATTTCCGCTATTCATATGAAACCCTGATGACAAATCGTTGCTCTACTTCGGGGACCCGGGTCTGTGGAGAATCGCGGTGGGGGCGCAGCGGCAACAATCAGCGGCAGTGTCAGCAAACAGCGCGGCAGGAGGCAGCGACAAGGAACGGCGGGGTACGACCCGGAGACATGGGTAACACTTCGTTCTAGGGACATGGGTAACACATTTATCTTG
>CBDTWX010000656.1:0-2214 GCA_965364305.1 uncultured Thermoanaerobaculia bacterium | reverse complement strand
TCATGGGTGTGAGATTCGATAGAACCAACTGCTATGGGTAATTCGTGAGCCTGACCGAGGGGGATTTTCGGGGTCCGCCGCCGGTTGCTTTTCACCGTCTGGTGGCCCAGGCCATTGAGGGTGATCGGAACGCGCTGGAGAGGGTGCTCGCGGACGTCGACCTCGACGGTTGGGTCCGCCTACACCGCATGGGTGCGGCCCTGTATTCCGTGGCGAAAGAGGCCGATCTCGAGGGACCGGCCGTAGATATTTGCCATGAGATCTGCCTGGCGACGGCGGTGCAGTGGATGAGCTTGCGGGCGGAGCTCGCCAAAACCGGCGCGGTCCTCGATGCCGCGGACGTCCCGTGGATGCCTCTCAAGGGGCTCGACACTGCGGAGCGGTTCTTTCCTCGGCCCGAGCTGCGACTGTCATCCGATATCGACGTGCTGGTTCCCGCCGACAGGCTGCAAAACGCGATGCAGGCTCTCACTGCAGCCGGCTGGTCATTCGACTCCACGCCGCTGCTCGCCGCGTACCAGCGTGACGAGGGCTATAACTGGCACGGCCGAGGTCCCCGCGGTAACAGCCTCGAGCTGCACTATCGATTGTGGGCAGCTGTCCCAGCATCGCTGGTCGAAGCGTGCTGGGAGTCGGGTGTGGCCTCACCGGATCTGGGGCGGCTCGGATTCCGACTGTCGATTCCTATGGCGTTTGTCGTGTCTACAGTTCATTCCTGGATCCACGCGGGGCGGCCGCAGTTCATCTACTGGTGGGAGACGAAGCTGATTGCGGATCGCCTGGACAGCTCCGAGGAGGTCGTCTCCGTTGCTCGTAGGCACGGTCTCCAATTACCCGTGGGTTTAGCAGCGGAGTACGTTGGGCGCCTGTGGGATCACAAGCGATGCCTCGGGCTCGCCCGGACTTTGCTGGACGATAACCGGCTGACGGAGCGGGTCGCCTTGAACCGTGTGCGGCGGCGTGGGATCGACTCGATGACCCTCGAGCTGATGTACGTCGCGCGGCTCTTCGCGAGGCGGCCGTCGCGGATGGGGTGGAGACCGGTATTCCGTCGCGTCTGGCCGCATCCTGGGATTGTGGAGACTACGACGCCCGAAGGGCTTCCGTGGTGGCGACGGAGAGCGATGGCGACGATGAGGAATCTGGGGCTCGCTCGAGAATGAGGAATTTTGAATTCGGAATTCGGAGTTCGGAATTCGGAATTTCCGCCCACCCCCGCGCGAATTTTGAGTTTTCAATTTTGAATTCCCGCCCACCCAGCCTTGAAAGTTTTGAGTCTTGAATTCCCACCCACCCTCTCCCGTGTTTCGATGTGATTGCGTTCAGGGTGGGTGGGGCAGGCCGTTAGCCACTCATCGCTGCGCGGTGCGAGTTCCCGAAAGCCGTCCCATAGATCCCTCCACTTTGTCGCTTCGTTCATTCGGTCTGGATGACACGCTGCTACGGTCGTGGCGGCTTGTCATTCCGAGCGAGGCCAACTGCCGAGCCGAGGAATCTATGGGTTGCCTCAGCTCAGGTGCTTGTCGAGGCTGGTTTCGACGCGGGTCCGATCGGCGTCGTTGAGACGTCCGAGACGGTGCTTGATGATGCGATTGTCGAGGGTGAAGAGCTTGAGGCGAACGATGCATGGCAGTGGGAGCCCAGCGGATTCGAGATCGGTGATCTCGCAGTCGCCCGGCCACGGATGATGGTCTGTGGTGGTGATCATCGCCAGCACCGTGTGGCCGGATGTGTTGAAAGCTGAATTACTGATCACAAGGGCCGGTCGCCGTTTGCCGCCTGTCTTTTCAGAAAATGGGAACGGAACGACGACGACATCCCAGAGATCATAGGTCACGAAACGCCTCGTCATCTTCTTTCGATCCCCACTCCTCGAGGGTTTCAGAGACCGCGAGGTGATAGGCGGCGTCGTAGGGTTCGACCCGGCGAATGATTGCAGCATCGTCCTCAAACATCTGGTAGGTGACGAAGTCGCCCGGCTCGAGGCCCAGGCTTTCCCGGACCTTTTTCGGAATCGTGACCTGACCTTTGGAGGAGAGTTTGCTGTGCATGGCGACCTCTTTGATTCTTTACTCTTTACTTCTTGAATGTAAAGGTGGCGCCCCGTCGTGTCAAGCGCATCGGTACTGGCGTGTTTCAGTGATTGAAATTCGAGATGCCGCCCTAGCCCGGACTATTCACCAATCTTCGGCTGCAAGGCCCGATGCACCGCAC
>CBDTWX010000655.1:0-2219 GCA_965364305.1 uncultured Thermoanaerobaculia bacterium | reverse complement strand
CTCTCTGTTTGTCGCTTTCTTTGTCTCTCAGGTTCAGCAGCACGGTAGCGGTGACCGCGCCGCCGATAGAGGCGACTGCAAAACAGATCACCAACACCCCCATCACCAGATTGTTGGTCTTTTCTCCCAGGGCGATGCTGACGATTCCGACCGACGTCAGAAGCACCACCGGCAGCATCACCCCCACCGCCAGCGTGACGATGACCCCGGTCAGGCTGAGATTGGGCCCGAACTTTTTGAGGCGGTGACGATCTCCGCCGGCCGATCGCCGATGGTGTCCGCCGCCAGCGTCGAGATCCGCGACCCCGTCTTGGTCGTATTCTCTCGCAGCTCGTCGAAATCAGTTTCCAAACCCATCCTCGACAGTATTGCTCCGCCGGTCCTCCTTGTCACACTCATGGTCTCGACATCCACCATGACATTTTCATGACCTCCGCCCCATAGGCTCGTTGTACGGGGTCGCCAGCGGTGCGGCCACCAGTCTCAACGAGGAGTGAGTGATGGTATCTAACGAGGAGCATCAAAGGCCGCAAAAAATCCTGCTGAGCGGCGTCTTCGGTCCTTTCGGTGTGGACGATGAGTACGGACGAAAAGAAAACATCATGGAGCTCTATCACAATCAAGTGACCAAGGCTCAGGGGCCCGCCTCGTTTCGTTTTCACCATCGCTCGTTCGGGCTCTACTTCATCGCCGACAACCTCGACGCCGAGGTCACGGTCCTCGACTTTCCGAGCCGGAAACGCTTTGCCCGCGAGATCGAGCGTGGCGGCTACGACATGGTTGGAATCTCCTTCATCATGCCGAACTTCGACAAAGCGAGGGAAATGGCCAGGGTTGTTCGCGAAAAAGCACCCGGAACCGAGATCATTCTCGGTGGCCACGGGGCGGCCATCGAAGGTGTCGAGGAGCTGATCGACTGCGACCACGTCGTCAAGGGCGAGGGGATTCGCTGGATGCGCGAGCACCTGGGTCAGGACCCGGATGCGCCGATCCACCACCCCGCGCTGCCGAGCGCCGAGTGGATGAGCATCCTCGGCGTTCCCCTGATGGGGAAACCTGCAAGCCTGCTCGTGCCGGGCGTGGGCTGTGTCAACGGCTGTAGTTTCTGCTCCACCTCCCATTTCTTCGGCAAGAGCTACACCCCGTTTTTCGCCTCGGGCCGGGCTCTCTTTGAAACCGCCTGCCGCGTGGCCGAGGCGCGCGGCACGGACAGCTTCTTCGTCATGGACGAAAACTTCCTCAAAGACCGCGATCGTGCTCTCGATCTGCTGGCGGAGATGGAGCGCCACCAGCGATTTTTTCGCTTTCACATCTTCTCGTCGGCAGAAGCGATCATTGCTTTCGGCATCGAAAATCTGGTCCGCCTGGGAGTGGACCTCGTATGGATCGGTTTCGAAAGCCGCAGCCGGCAGAGCCTCTTCGCCAAAAACCGTGGAATCGATGCCCGGGCCCTTGTCCAGGATCTGCGGAACCGCGGGATCGCGGTCCTCGCCTCCGGCATCCTGTGCATGGAGCACCACACACCCGAAAACATCCAGCAGGACATTGATTATCTGGTGGGACTCCAGGCGGACTTCGTACAGTTCATGCTGCTGACGCCGGTACCGGTGACCGCCCTTTATCGCGACCACCAGCGCCGCGGACTGCTTCGGACGGATCTCTCGTTTCAGGAGTGGCACGGTCAGACCCGGCTCGCTTTTCGCCACCCGGCGTTCACCGACGTCGATGCCGAACGGTGGATGAACCGCGCCTTTCGCCAGGATTACGAGGACAACTCGAGCTCGATGTTTCGAATGGCGGACACCGCAGTGCGCGGATACGAACACCTCAGAGCGCTGCCACACCGTGACGCCTGCCTCGACGCCCGGATGGCGCAGTACAGGGACAAGGCCAGCGTGTGGTGCCTTATTCTGGCTGCGGTCACGCGAAACGCGGTCAATTCGAAGGAACGACGGAGATCGAAAGACCTCCACGAACACGCGCGTCACCTCTTCGACTGGAAGGTGCGGCACCGTCTGGCGGGCCTCGGCACGATTGCCCTTGCCGAGCTGTGGAAGCTCAGGCTCAGGCTGGCCGGTGACATGGTTCAACCGCGAACCATCGTCACCCGCTATCACGCATCCGCCGAAGTCGCCAGGTTTCCGCTACAAATGAAAGATCCATTAGCGGGAGGTCTCAAGCTGCACCGATTGCCTTCCGCCACAGCCGCGTCATGGCGG
>CBDTWX010000654.1:0-2235 GCA_965364305.1 uncultured Thermoanaerobaculia bacterium | reverse complement strand
CTTCGCTCGGCCGGGTCCTCGCTCTGACTCGAGATCAGGATCAGCTGGGTGACGAACTCGATGACCCTCGGATCATCGATGTCGTTGTGGTCCTTGATGAGCTCCCCATCGACCCGCACGTTCAGATAGGGGTTGCGTCCCGCGGAGGTCCGGGTGCGGGTGAGTTCGGAACTCGGGAACTCGATCCGACTCCCCGGTACGTCGTCTTCCCAGCTCTGGCTGGTCCGGTAGAAGAGATCGGCAGAGCGTTCGACTGACAGCTGGCCAGCGGCTTTCGGCCGAGGCCCTCCCCTGGCACGCAGACTGTGGGTGATGTAGGGACCGAAGTGCCCGACAGCCGTGATATTGGCGTCATGCTGGTTGATGGTCTCCACGTCACCGGTCACCCCGTTGTCGCGCTGCATATCCCTCGTCTTCTCGAACAGGGTAGAGAACCAGCGACCGACCGGGAAGGCACGTCCCGTCGCGTCATCGGCCTCCGAGGTCAGGACCGCCAGAACGGGTAACTGGGTGTCGAAATACGAGCCACGCTCGGTGGACATGTCGCTGAGCGGTGCATAGAGCTCCGCCTCGAAGGCGGGGTTGATCAACACCACCAGATCGCCGAAGCCGCGCGGATTGCTGATCTGGCCCGTCGGACCCACGGTGTGAATGAAGCCATTCTCGAGGATCTGGGACAGCGCGGAAAAGACCACGGCACCGCCGAAGCTGTGTCCCACGACCACCAGGCGAGTACCCAGGCCGCCGGGACCGGCAACCGTGTGCTTGGTCTGGCGCACCAGTTCGATCCGGTTGAGCACCTCCGTCACGCCACCGCGCCCGACCTTGTGGGCGGTGGACTTGCGGTCCCAGAAAGTCAGCTCTTTCATGAGTGGCAGATCGACCGATCCGCCGCGCCAACCCAGATAGACACCGACTACCCTGCGCGGCTTCCTCCCGGCGTCCTGCCCGATCCGGCTCTCTGTTGCACTGAGGTGCCTGAGCACCCGGCGAAAGGTCACTATGTTGCCGTCGGCCGGTGCAGCACTGTGCTTCCAGCCATGAACGAACACCACCATCAGCAGGTTCTCGTCCTCCGGGGATGTCAACGCGAAAAGGTGGTCCAGCACCTTGCGCATCTGCCGCCGATCGAACAGCTGGCCCTGATCATCGAACTCGACGAAATCCAGCACGTAGCCCTGATCGGGATTCGCCAGATCCCGGTACTCCTGCAGGGCATGGGTCTGGCATTGGGTCTCGGGTTCGTGGCTCACGCACAGCGAATAATCGTCACGGTATATCTTATGGGGGGCACAGGCAGAGACCGCGACCGCGGCACACAACACCAGTGACAGGACCCCTGGTCTTGAAGGCCTCATTGTATTTCCTCCCCCGACGAGCACATCTGGTTCAAATAATTTCCTGATCTCTTTTTTGTCGCGAAGCAACGACGACCCGGAAACTGTCTGCCGTGATTGCCTACACAATACGGTACGCGCCTTTTGCCTGCGTGACACCATCGTTGATCGACGGGATGAGGCACAGCGGGGCGGAAAGGCGCTGACGAGCCCCGATGGCCTTACCCCCCTACCGGGCGTGGGTGGCCTCGCCGATGGGCCCACCCAAGGGACCGTGCGGCCAAACCCTTTGTCGTCTTCAGTGATCGCCAAAACAATTCAATTTTCCGAACTAGACTTTAATGCCTAGTCAATTGATCTTCGGCGAACAACGCTGCGCAATCCTCGGATGCGGGAACGCCTTGGTGCCAGCATTTTTCCATTCTGAACGCAACGGACGGCAGCATGGCAATTGTACGCACCGACAGAGTCTTCACCGGCCTGGACCGGTTCAAATGGCTAAAGCGCCTCGACGAGGGCGTCGTACTCGCAACCGGTGAGCGCTCCCCGGATTCGTTGAGCGTTCCCGAAAAGGACGCGCAAAAGGTCCTGGATCAGGTCGTCAGGCGGGTACTGGACCTGCCCCGGAATTCCAACCCCCGCGTTGTCTGGTCGCACGGCGACAGCGAGCTGCTGGTGCATAGCGATCAAACCCGGATCCATTGCACCAGCGGTGTCGTCACCATCCGCGTCAGCGTGGAATGCGACCAGTTCCAGCGTGTGTCGGTCCCCGTGCCCATCGGCGTCGGGACCAAGAGCACAGCCAGCGGCCTGGTGATGTCCTCGTTCGATGACCTGGAGGGGCCCGATGCCCTGGTGGAGGCCTGGTCCGACGCCATCATCGCATTCGCCTGGGAAT
>CBDTWX010000653.1:0-2271 GCA_965364305.1 uncultured Thermoanaerobaculia bacterium | reverse complement strand
AAACAAGCCGAGATCGCCGCCGCCATGAGTCTCGAGGCCTTGCGCGCCAACATGAAACCCTACGACTCGCGGCTCCACGAGCTGCGCGGCTTCCGTGGAGCCGTCATCTCCTCGGCCAATATCCGCGCCGTGATCGACGGTTCCGATTTACTGACCGGTAAAGAAAAGGTCAGGGTCCAGGATGCCTACAGCATGCGTTCGTCTCCTCAGGTGATCGGCGCTGCACGCGACCAGCTTCGCTGGACTCGCCAACAGATCGAGATCGAAGCAAACGGAGTGGGCGACAACCCCATTTTTCTGCCGGAAGATCAGGAGGTGCTGACCGGCGCCAACTTCCAAGGAACCCCTGTGAGCATGCCGCTGGACACCCTCGGCGGCGCGATCACGATGGTCTGCGTGCTCTCCGAACGGAGATTGAACCGCCTCACCAACCCCGCTCTGAGCGCGGGACTTCCACCGTTCCTCACCAAGGGAGCCGGGATGTTCTCGGGACTCATGCTGAGCCAGTACACGGCCGACATGCAGATCGTCGAGCAACGGATTCTGTCGAGCCCCGCCTTCACCCAGTCGATTCCGGCCGCCGCCGACCAGGAGGATTTTGTCTCGATGGGCATGAACTCGGCGCTCAAAACAAACACCATACTCGACAACGCCCACGGCATCCTCGGTATCGAGCTGATGGCCGCGGCGCAGGGCCTCGACTTCCGAGGTTTTCAGCCGGGCCGCGGGACTCGGGCCGCCCACGCCGAGGTCCGCCGGCACGTCGAGTTCCTCGATGTGGACCGTCCGCTCTATCCCGACCACAACGCGATAAAAGCGGCGGTGGAAAAGCTGAATATTCTCGAAGCGGTCGAGGCAGAGATCGGCGAGCTGCAGACCTGACGACTTTTTTTTGCTCCTTATCCTCAATTCTCGTGTTTGAAAACCCTCCCCACCAGATTTCCGACCGCGATGCTGAGATGGGATTTCAAACCCGAGAATTGAGATGCGGCGAAAACTGGCGGAGCTCCTCGCCGCCGAGATACAATCGCCGCATGGCTCGCTTCCACCTCAGGTGCATCGAATGCGGTGAAGAGTACCCCGAAGACCCGCAACGGATGGTCTGTTCCCGTTGCGCAGCCAGCCAGAAGTCCGGTGGCTCTGTCCGGGGCGTGCTCGAGGTCGTTCTCAAGCAGCTTCCTTCGAGATGGCCACACTTTCGATTGTCGGATCCCGAGTTCCTCGCGGCCTTTCTTCCCATTGCAGACGAGGCATCGTTGCCTCCCCTGCCGATCGGCGACACACCGCTGCTCGACGTCGAGCGTCTGCGCGACGAGCTGGGGATACCTCGCCTGTTCGTCAAAGACGACACGCGTAATCCTTCGGGTTCGACCAAAGATCGCGCTTCGTTGCTGGTCGCCGCAAAGGCCTTGGACTATGGCTGCGACACCGTCGCGACCGCCTCGACCGGCAACGCCGCTTCGGCACTGGCAGCCGTGACTGCTGCGTGCGGATTGCGATCGGTGGTCCTGGTCCCCTCCACCGCACCACCCGCAAAGCTCGTCCAGATGCAGAGTTACGGCGCCCACGTCGTGCCGATCGACGGCACCTACGACGAGGCTTTTGATCTTTGCGCCGCAGCCTGCAGTCGCTTTGGGTGGTACAACCGCAGCACCGCTCTCAACCCCTTCACCATCGAGGGGAAAAAGACAGCCGCGCTCGAGATCGCAGCGTCGATGACGCCCGGGCATCCCGACGTCGTCCTCGTGCCGACCGGTGACGGGGTGATTCTCGCCGGCCTCGCCAAGGGTTTTCGGGACCTCGAGACCGCCGGCCTCCTCCCGCACCGCCCCCGTTTGATCGCTGTCCAGCCCGAAGGTTCGTCGGCCATTGTGCGAGCGCTGCAATCAGGCGCTAAAGCGGCTCAACCGATGCCTGGTGCTGCCAGCATCGCGGACAGCCTCTGCGTCGAAACGCCGCGCAACGCGATCGGTTGTCTGGCAGAGATCCGTGCCTCGAACGGCCATGGAATCACGGTGTCCGATCAGGCCATTATCGAAGCTATTCCGCGACTCGCCAGCACCACCGGAGTCTTCGCCGAGCCCGCCGGCGCGGCGGCGCTCGCGGGCCTCGAGGCGGTTCTTGACAAGGGCTTCGTCGGCCGTGACGAGCGTATCGTGCTCCTGGTCACCGGCAACGGGCTCAAAGACGTCGCGGCGGCAGCCCAAGCCCTGCCCACACCCACCCCGGTGGCGCCCACTCTGGAGGCTATTTCGCAGGCAGTGGCTTGAG
>CBDTWX010000652.1:0-2280 GCA_965364305.1 uncultured Thermoanaerobaculia bacterium | reverse complement strand
GGCGGGCTGCAACGCGGCAAGCTCCGACGCGATTTCGACGGCGTCGGTACGATCATTGATCACGCGGTCGATCACCGCATAATCGAGGAACACAACCCGACCCCTGACGCCCGCCGGTGAAAGGGCGAGGACCTCGCCCGCAGAGCGGACGACAATCGGTGGGCCTTCGGCGACCACCGGATCCGGATCGATGTCGTTGAGCTCGCCGTCGGAGTCGAAACGAAGGGCGAGGTCGATCAGGTCGCGGTGGCCGGCCGGCGCATCGGCGGGGACCTCGATCTCGGCACCGTTCACCGTAAGATGGACCAGCGTCTGGTGAAACTCGATCCCGAGATAGGTACGGAAGTCCTCCTGCTCGAGCTCGAGCCCGAGGCCGCGCAAAAAACCGAGCCTCGAGAGCCGATTTCGAACGTACGCGATGGCTTCCGCTTCGCCACGGGTCGTCGAGTGTCGCCAACCGTTGTGAGGATTGATGCTCGTGAGCTCGCCGAGCGTGGCGAGCAGCTTGTCGGCCGAAATCGTCTGAAACGGGTCTCCGTAGAGTGTGCGGCGCCCGCCGATCTGCCGGCTCACGGAGTCAGCCTTGGCGGTATTTTCTTCCTGGTCGTGGCTCGCCGGCGCGGGCTCCACCATACCCAGGCTGAAGAGCGCCGAGATCACAACCGCGGCCGAACCGATGGTGTGTCGCATCCCTCTCACCTCCGGAGGAACGTCCTCTGAGTGATATACCGAGAATTCCCCCGAGATGTTCTGTGGAATCGTGACCTCGGCTCGCGTCGTGGCGAGCCAGAGCCCGTTTCCGGTGCCGGGCTTCAGAGATTTTGGTCACGGTCTGTTTCATCACCCTCGGGCTGGCGCACGCGTGGGCTCGCGTCTCCGTCGTGATGGGTGTCGAGGCTGGTATGGTGGTTCCCGCGATCTATCGACCTACGGAGGTTTGAGCATCAACGGTTACCTCGACACACCCATCGGTCCCGTCAAGGTAACCGTCAACGCCCGCGGGGCGGTGACGGCTGTGACCTTCACTGACGGCGGGGTGGGGGAGACCGCTTCCGCCGCCGCCTCGGCCGTCCGCCAGCTCGAGGAGTACTTCACCAATCGACGACGGGCCTTCGAGCTCGATCTCGAACCCGAGGGCACCGACTTCGAGCGAAAGGTCTGGGAGGAGCTGCTGAAGATCCCGTTTGGCGCCACCGACACCTACGGCGCCATCGCAGACCGCCTCGGCAACCTCGCTGCCAGCCGGGCGGTGGGTGTCGCCAACGCGCGCAACCCGATCGCGATCGTCATCCCGTGCCACCGCGTGATCGGTTCCGACGGCAACCTCACGGGTTACGCCGGGGGCCTCCACCGCAAAAAATGGCTCCTGTCACACGAGTCTGGCCAGCGGTTGCTGGATCACTAATCTCTGTCATCTTCTTCAATTCTCGGCTCTGATTTCGCGATGGAATCTTGGTGCGACTCCGAATCCGTCGGTGGCCCCCATCGCGAAATCAGAGCCGAGAATTGAACCCGAACACCACTCAGGTCACACGTCCCTCATCATCTCCTGCATCTCCTCCTGAAATGCGTCGATGATGGACTGGGGATCGGGCACCAGACCGGAGTCGGTGGCGACCCCGAGCCGCACCTGACCGGCGTAGCTCAGGATGCTGACGCCGAGACCGAGACGCGCCGACTGCGGCACCCAGAACATCATGCTTCGCAAGGCCTTTCCGGCGAGGTAGATCTCCTCGCGCGGGCCCGGCACGTTGGTCATGACCGCGGTGGCCTTGGAGCCGAAGAGCCTCAACGCCAGGCTCTCGATCTTGGGTCCGGTGAGGCCCACGGCATTGAGAAGGGCGTAGATTACGATCGGCTCTAACGACGCTTTGATGGCGTCCATCCGCTTCTTGAGCTCCCGCAGACGCTCGCCACGATCGGCGACGCCGATCGGGAGTGCGAGGAAGACCAGACCGAAGCGGTTGCCGAGCTTGACGATATCCGACTCCGGTCGCAGGTTGACCGGTACCACGGCCCGCAAGTTGAGATCCTCGACCTCGCTCCCGCGACCGATCATGTAGCGTCGGAGCGCGCCGGTGACCCCGGCCAGCAGCACGTCGTTGATGGTGGCGCCCTGGGACTTGCTGTAGGCCTTGACCTCGTCGAGCGGCATGGCCCCGGACCATGCGCACCGTTTGGCAGTGCACAGATCGCCCTTGAAGAGACTGTCGGGATCTGCCGGCATGGTGGCAAGTCGGGCGAGCACGCCCGTGCCCTTGGCGCCCTCGGCCACGAGTT
>CBDTWX010000651.1:0-2303 GCA_965364305.1 uncultured Thermoanaerobaculia bacterium | reverse complement strand
TCGGGTCGAAAACGACCCTGGGCACGTCACCTCGAACCTTTCGCTTCGAACGCTAGTGAATAGTCCGGGTTAACCCGTCCGCGAGGACGAGGCTTGAGTAGCGTCCGCGCCAGGGCGGTGTTTCATACGATTTGAGTCCAAGATCGTCGGAAACGCCTGACCTGGCAATCGTAGTCAGGCGGGTTGAACCTGCTCGAAAAAGCTCTCTCTGGCTGCGAGCAGGGCGAGATTGGTGGCGCACTGGATGTCGGGCACGCGGTTGGGGTCGGTGTTGCCCGGTATGTGGCAGATCGAGATCGGACAGATCGAACACTGGTGCAGGAACCGGCAACCGTCACATGTGCGGTAGGACGAGTACTTGTCCTGCTTGTTGTCGAAAATTCCGATGGCCCTCACGGCAGCCGCGTGCTGGTCGAGCCGCCTACCGAGTTCCGGATCGCGAAGATTTCCGAGCCGCAAGTGGTCTAGCTCTCGGGAAAGGACGCCGTTGGGGAAGGTCTGGTAGGAGCCGATCAGCATCACGCATCGGGAGAATTGACCGTCGACGGCGACTGCGAGCTCGTCGGTGTTCTGGGCGCCGCACATCGCCCCATGACTGTTGCCTGGCGGGGCGTTAGGGGTGTCGTTTTGAAATGGTGCGAACGCCGTTTCGCCCGTAAGCCGATAGAGGTTGTGCGACATCTGAAGCACGGCGGCCACCTGCCCGGCGAGCGCTTCGATCGAGTCCAGGCGCCAGCCGGGATCGTGGGTGACGACCGGAGACACCGCGATGTTGCGCGCGCCGCGCTCAAGGAAATATGCGAACGACTCGGCCAGATGACAAACGTTGCGCGAGGAAACGGTGATCGCGAAACTGCAGAGGTCGTTGAAGAAATGTTCGTCCGACTCACGTAGCTCGACCAAGAGGCGATCGAGGCGGTCAAAGGTCCCGGGTGCACGGAGATTTTGCGCCGCCTCGACTCCGTCGAAGCTGATCTGGGTTTCGACCCGATGTCGGGCCAGGAAAGCTATCGTGTCCCGGTTGAGCAGCAGGCCGTTGGTGATGATGTGAAGGGCTATTTTCTTTCCGTGCGATCTGGTCGACTGGATGTAGCGGATCGCTCTCTTGATGAGTGGTAGCTCGAGCAACGGCTCACCGCCGTAAAACGTGAGCGATGGCACCTCTTCTTCCGACTGCAGCAGCAGGTCGAGGCCCGCCCGGAGGGTTCCCCAGTCCATGCTGCAGTTCCCCCGGGCGTTCTGGTAACAGTAGGTGCAGTTCGAGTTGCAGGCGGTCGTCAGCACAACGTCCAGCGCCCGCAGTGAATCCACGCGTGGTTTTTGCCAGACCACCCCGGTCAACACCTCTTGGTGAACATCCTCAAGGTGACCTTGGTTCCCTCACCCGGAAGTTTGTACTTGTTCAGTTCATGGTCTATTGCATACACAATTCTATCCAGTAGTGCTTGCCTGTCGTCTGCGTCGTCGTGCTCGATTTGCAGCCACAGTGTCCTCACATCGTCATCGATCTGCACATGTTGGCTCATCAGTCGTCTCCTTTCCCTTCGGGTCCGTTCACATTTCGTGGCAGCGACGACGTCGTCCCGTCAACGCTGCCCTTCACGAGTCTCGGTCAGCCAGACGTCTCCACTCCTTTCGACAAACGCGTACGCGAGAATCCTTCCATCCCGGCTCAATGCGAAGAGACCGGCGTTGCTGTCCTCCGGTCCGAGCTCCAGATTGGGCTCGAGCGGGCGTGAGGTCCCGTTGGACAGCGAAACGGCACGTAATGTCATGTGATCGCTCCCCCAGGAGCCGCTGACCAGGAGCTCGCCCCCTGAAGGGTCCCAGGCCGACCGCACCGCACGGGCGCCGTGAGTGACCTGCACAGGCGGAGCCTTCGAATCCATGTCGATCACAAATACCTCTTGTTCATACCCCTTCTGGACGATGAACGCGATTCGGCGCCCGTCCGGTGACCATGTAGGGAACATATTCACAGCTTCGATGTGGGTGAGCTGCCACGGCTCCCCCGTGCGGTGTCCGTCCGTCACCGGCGCGACCCAGATGTTTTCGACTCCGTTTCGATCCGACACAAAGGCCATCTGGGTACCGTCGGGAGAAAACGAGGGATGGACATCGGTGGCGGGATGGTCGGTAAAACGCCACGAAGGACCTCCCGATATCGGCATGACCCAGATGTCCATCTGGCCGTCGAGGACTCGAAAATAGGCAAGCCAGCGTCCGTCCGGAGAGACCGCCGGAACTGCCGCAATCCCGTCCCCCTCTGTCAACCGGCGAGGCGCGCCGTTTGGGCCCAGTCC
>CBDTWX010000650.1:0-2304 GCA_965364305.1 uncultured Thermoanaerobaculia bacterium | reverse complement strand
CACACCCAGTTTGAATTCGTTGTCGATCAGCGCACCGCGGCCGGTGTGACGGAAGACTAAAACCCCGCCTCTCAGCGGGGTTTCGTGGCGTGAGTGCAGTGTCGGCTACTCGGTGATGAACTTCTGCAGCACCACCGGGATCGGCGAGGTATAGAGCTGCCCCTGGGTGCTGTCGGATCCATCGGGCCCGGCGCTCTCGTCGGTCTCCCAGACGATCACGAATCTACCGATTCCGCCGCCGGCGAGGGCGATTTCGGGACTGTCCTGGTTCTCGGTGGTGTAGGAGTTGACCTGCCATTCGCTGAACAAATTGGAGCCGTCGGAGTTGTAACCGCGGGCCAGGATATCGTGGCGGCAGGTTGTGTTCCCGCACCACTCCTTCCACACGACGATGAAGTCTCCATCGCTGTCCATGCCCACCGAGGGAAAGCCCTCGGCAGAGCCGGTGGGGTCGCCGGCGCCGTCGTTGACCATGAACTGACTCCCCAAGGCATCCCCATCGAAATCGTACCGGCGCGCGAATGTCGAGTAGTTCCAGACCGGGTTGTCGTAGCCGTACCAGGCGACGACAAAGTTACCGTTGTCGGCGCTGTCAACGGATGGCCGATTCCAGTGGCGAGTCGTGTCGCCGCTGACCTGGAATTCCGGCGTCTGATGCGGGCTGCCGTTCGACCCGTAGGTACGGGCAAAGATCGTGTTTCGAGTGTAGGCGCCCCAGGTGTAGCTGTCGTGCTGCCACGCGACGACGAAGTCTCCGTTTTGGTCACAGCCCACCTGAGGATGCATCTGATTATTGTTGGTGTAGGTGTTGATCGCGAACTCGGATCCTTTCAACGAGCCGTCCGAGTTGTAGCGTTGGCCGTAGACGCCGCGGCTGTGTCCGTCCTGCTCATTACTTGACCACACGACCACGAAGTCGTTGTTGCCGCAGTGGTCGATCCACGGCTCGCCCTGGCTGCTGGTGGTGTGGGTGTTGATCTGAAACTGGCTGCCCACGGAGGACCCGTCAGAGCCGAATCTCTGCCCCTGAACGCTGTTGCTATCGGTGTCGGTGCCGGTGCCGCCGTTGCTCGACCACACGACAACGAAATCGCCGTCGGCCTCGCAATCGATCGAGGGAGAGCTTTGGGTACTGGTCGTGTAGGAGTTGACCACGAACTCGCCGCCACGCTTGGTGCCGTTGGCGTTATATCTCTGGGCGAAGACGGTTCCGAAATCGCCGTCGCCGCCATCGGAGGTGTAGACGACAATGAAGCTGCCGTCCGCGGCCATCGTCACATCAGCGTTTCTCTGATTCCCGGTGTTGTAGGTGTTGACCTGAAACTCGCTTCCAGACGGTGTGGCCTGTCCAAAGACGGCCGCACTCCACCCAAGGAGCACCAACACGATGAAAAGGTGCCGTGCTTTCATCCTCTCCTCCTCCTGTGTCGTGCGCCCTCCAGGGTCGCAAGAACGGCCCTTTGCCCCATCTCCGGTTTTTTCCTGCCGCCCATTTCAACGAACGCACGTCGCAAGTGGCGGCATTTGTCGGCTCGTTTTTTGAGGTACGGTCATAGATGAGAAAAGGTTTCGTCGCGACTCGTGCGCGGGCCCGGGGTACAATCGCCCCATGACTCACCGCCGGCTCGCGTCTGTTGTTGCGGCAGGCATCGCGGTGTGCCTGCTCACCTCGTGCGGAGGCGCTCCCCGGCAGGCCAGGGTCATCGTGCTCGGTCTCGATGGGCTCGACCCGCAGGCCCTCGATCTGCTGATGTCCGAAGGATTGATGCCCAACTTCGCACGGCTCAGACAGGACGGCGCATACGGCAAGCTTCAGGCCGCCGACCCCATGCTCAGCCCGGTGCTGTGGACCACCATAGCCACCGGCAAGGATCCATCGCTTCACGGCATCGGACACTTCGTGGCGGCGGAAAGCGACAAGGGCGAGAAGCTTCCGGTCACCAGCACCATGCGCAGGGTCGAAGCGGTGTGGAACATCGCCTCCGATGCGGGTCGCCGGGTTGCCACCGTGGGTTGGTGGGCGACGTGGCCGCCGGAGGCCGTCAACGGGGTGGTGGTCAGCGACCACACCTGCTACCACTTCCTCTTCGATCGCGGCGAGACCGGCGACCCACAGAGCGAGGTGACCTACCCGGCGGAGCTGGTTGACGAGATCAGGCTCTTGATTCGTCGTCCAGTGGACATCGGTCACGAGGAAGCCGGCCGATTCATCGATGTCCCGCCCGAGCTCTTCAATCGAAGCTTCGACTTCTCCGACGAGGTCAGCCATCTGCGGTGGGCCGTGGCGACCGCGGACAGCTACCG
>CBDTWX010000649.1:0-2334 GCA_965364305.1 uncultured Thermoanaerobaculia bacterium | reverse complement strand
CGGTGGCCATGTTGCGGATGGGGGTTGAGGACACCAGCTTCATGAACTGCTTCATATGGGGGAAATGCGAGTTCATCACGGCAGAGCGGTGCAGATCTTCGACCGTTGGCGTGACCATGCGCTGCCGCCACCAGAGCCCTGATCGCGAGAGCTTGGCGGAAACGAAGCCCCATCACCTTTGACCTCGCCCGGTCATGATCGCTGGAGAGTCGAGCCGTCGCGGTGATCCGGGGCCCTGCCTCCGCCGCATCAGGGCGAAAAACCACCCTGGAAGACGCGATGAAGGCGTCCAATTGGCCGCGACAACCATCGCGGGTTCAAAAGGTTGGCGGGCGGGCTGGTGCCCTTGTGAGGGATGCACGCTTGATCGACGGGGCGGGGCTGCGTAGTATTCTTGGTATAGGGACGGCGGATTGTGGGAGGACTTCAGGTGGACGAGAAGAAAGTGCCGCCGCGAAAGATCAAGGTGGTCGATCGTCGGAAGTTCACCTCTGACGGCGATCCCGTCGAGGATTCTCCGTCTCCTCGAGCGACCGACATCGCGGATGAATCTCCCGAATCGGCGCCCGATCCACCGCGGCCAGAGGTCGAGAGTGATCAGCAACCCGCGACGCCTTCAGCGCCGGAAGAGATGCGTGGTGGTCCGGCGTCTCATTTCCTGGAACTGGTAGTGATGCTTGCCGGCCAGGCCGAGCTGTTGTTGGTCGGGGCAGAGGGCCTGCCGGCCCAGCCGGAGGAGGCGCAGCGGCTGATCAATTATCTGGGTATGCTCGAATCAAAGACGGCCGGAAACCTCTCCGACGAAGAAGGCCGGGTACTTTCAAATGTCCTCTATCACCTGCGGTCGCTCTATCTCCAGAAATCGTCATGAGTCGACGCTTTATCCCTGTGCTTCTCTTGATGCTCGTTGCCGCGATCCCCGTGCGCGCGAGCGTGATGGGTACGTGGCAGGACGTACAGGCCAATCTGTCGTCGGGCGACATGGTGGGCGCCCAAGAGGCAATTCGAACCCTCCAGGACGAGGCCGTCGAGCTCGAGGTGAGGAGGATGACAGCGTTTGCCGCCGCGCTCGTGACGTGGGCGGAGGCTAACCCTGGTGCCGAAGGCGAAGCCATTCTGGAGGCGGCCCGTCAGATGGATCCAGAATACCCGTCAGGCTACTTCCTGAAAGCTCGCTGGGATTGGGAAAACGCCGCCTACTCGGACGCTACTCGCGAATACGTTTCGGGCTGGTTCGCCCTCTTTCATTTCGAGCCGACGCGCCGAGATATCAACGCCTGGTTGACCCTCTGGATCGTGTCTTCGGTGGCGGTCACCTTTCTCGCGATGATCGTCGTGATCACCCTCCGGTTTCTGCGCAACCTGATCTTTGACGCCCGGAGTCTCGGTGGGCGGCTCCTGCGCGCCGGGAACGCGTGGGTCCTCGCCGTCGTGGTGGTGTTGCTTCCGCTCTTCGCCGGTCTCGGTCCGGTGTGGTTGGCGGCGTATCTCTTTGTCATGAGCTGGGTGTACCTGAAGCAACCGCTCAGGATCTGGGCATTTACGGCCTGCCTGATTTTGGCGTTGATTGAACCGACTCTGGCTTGGATTCAGCACGACGG
Source organism: uncultured Thermoanaerobaculia bacterium (assembly GCA_965364305.1). Lineage (GTDB taxonomy): Bacteria > Acidobacteriota > Thermoanaerobaculia > Thermoanaerobaculales > Sulfomarinibacteraceae > Sulfomarinibacter. Next base: position 733 of record CBDTWX010000649.1, on the reverse strand, counting down.
CCTGAAGAGTCTGGAGTTTTTCGACCGGGTAGGCACCATGCTCGACGAGCGGCAGGTGGACTTTTCGACGCTGGGTGAGTACGCAGACCTCGAGGCGGAGCTGGATGACCTCGGGTTGTATCATCTCATCTTCGGCGAACTCCTCCGTTTGCATGGTGAACCCTCGATCGCCAAGATTCAGTTTCAAAAGGCCACACTCCTCGACCCGGATCAATCGCGACCTTTGATTTTCGTCGCGAATCTCGCCATGGAGGCGGGCAACACCAAACGGGCAATTCAGCTCTATAATCTGGCGCTTGCTAAAGACCGACAGAATGCCTTCGCGTATCAAAACCTGTCGCTTGCCTTCGATCTCAGTCGTCGTTTCCAAGAGGGTGATGCGGCCCGCGCCACGGCGCGCGGGATCGCGGGCCGCGGCTCGGCGGGTCTCGGTCTGCGCGGCCTCGATCCGCGCATCCGCTACCCGATGCTGACCAGTGAAGACGTGGCAGAGTTGGTGTCCGATATGAGTCCTGACCAGCGCCTCAGTGCTGGCCATGGCAGCTTCTCGATCGACCCCATCAAAAAGGCGCTGTCTCCGATCTCTCTGGTCTTTGCGGTCGGTGCAGTTGCCGGCCTCGGGATCCTCTTTCTTCGACTGCGTTTCTTCGGCCCGGCGCGTGAATGCACCAAGTGCGGCAAGCTGTACCGGCTCGAGGCGGGCTTTGGCGAGAGTGCGGTCCATTGTTCGCAG
>CBDTWX010000648.1:0-2359 GCA_965364305.1 uncultured Thermoanaerobaculia bacterium | reverse complement strand
TGAAGGCTCCGACCGGGGGTGCGGGGGCTTGCCCCCGCGGCTCGGCCACAGGCGTGTGCCCATGCCGCGCTCGCCACGGCACGCTGGTCCTGCCGCTATTCACCGCCGCTGCCGACTGACGCTGATCCCTGGCGCTGACGACTGTCGCTGCAATCTGTCGCTGTTCCTGATTGCCGTCTCTCGGATCCAACTGCGCGGTTACTGGACGGTTATGGTCCCAACTATTGTTCTTGCGATTGGCGATCGCGCGTTACCGCGACCATGCTGATGTCGTCGGGGAACGGCAGACCATTGCTGAACTCGATGGCCTCCGCCACTAGTGATTTGAGAACCCTTTCACCCGAGAATCCGGAGAGATCGGAGAGGGCCCTGAAGAGTTGGTGGTCCTCGAAGCACCGTCCGGTGCCGTCCTCGATCGATCCGATTCCGTCGGACGCCATCAAGAGCACGTCGCCCGGCGCCAAATCCAACCGGTGGACGGCGTATTCGTACGAGTCGCCGTTTTTGAAGAGCCCGAGTGGGACTCCAGTCGCGCAGATCACGTCCACGCCTTGATTGGAAGCCCGCAGGACGACCGGGTACGGTTGCCCCGAGTTTGCGAGCAGCACCTCGGAGGTCCTGGGGTCGAGTCGCGCCACGGTTGTGGCCGCGAAGGTCCCGGCGGGGATCAGTCCATGGAGGCGCTCGTTCATCTCTTTCAGAAGCGCTCCAGGATCGCTGGTCCAGGGGGCCGCCTCCTGAAATACGGTTTTCAAAACCGGTGTCAGAAGGGCCGCTTCGACACCATGTCCCATCACGTCGGAAACCATCAATGTCACGCAGCCGGGCCGACGGCAGATATCGTAGAAATCACCCGCCAGGGATTCGCAGGGCAGGTACTCGGCCGCGAGCCGGAAGCCACCAAATGCTCCCGAGACATCGGGAAGAAGACTCTGCTGGACCACAACCGCAGCCTCGATCTGCTCCCGAAGCGATCGCCCCAGATTCTCTCGATCCGAGAATCTCGAGCCCCCCGCCGCTGGAAATCCCGGGGAGGGTGCGCCCCGGTTCTGGCGGTGTCTTTGCCTCGTGAAGTCCATGGTTGCCTGTCTCCCTGCGGTCGAGGTTGCCTGGTTCTGTTGTGAGTCTTTTCCTCACTCGTATATGAACGACTGTCGAAAACATTTCACCGTGTTTCGCGGGATCGGATATTCAGAGGGGTCGGCGGAGCCCGGTTCCTCGTCGTCGACATTGCTCCTCACGAGGGTAGGCCGATAATCTCGGAGGTACTCCTCCGCGTGGCCGGTTTCGAAGATATTGAAATCACCGAGCAGGATGCGGTGGTTGTTCCAAATTGCCAGCAGGAGATGGCCGTCGACCCGATTCGGGATGGCGAGATCCGCAGCTTCGACACCATCAGCCTCGAACTCGGCTCTGAATGCCTAGCGCAGATTCAGAAGTTTCTGGCACACCCGCCGGTGCGCCGTCTCGCCCTGATTCAAAAGGATCCTGTCCAACGTCGGCTTGCAGAACGGCATGTTCCCCCTGATTTCGCGGTGGCTAGATTTGTTCGGCAACCAAGGCCCAGATACACGATGGCGTCTAGCCGACCGCCGCGGCGCTCGAAGTCCAGCTTCAATCTTGATAAGAAAACCCATTGCTGATGAATCGGCGGTCATCACCCATTTGGGTGATGAATACTCCAACGGCGCAGACTATTGATGGTAACCAGCGATCATGAAGAACTGGGTGGCTGGGCTTGCCGGGCGCGATCTTCGTGTGGTTTATGTTCCGAAATCGGTGGGTCACGAATTGCGTGAAGACAATCCACATGCCGCAGCTCGGAGGGCGTTGTGGGCAGTGCGTGATTGGCCGCAGCAGGAAGCTGGTGATTTTTTCGCGCTCGATGAACCGACTCCGTCATCGAGACCAAGATGGCGTTCAGCGCACGACACAGCGAGATTCCGGGGCTGCCGGCTTGAATTCATCGAAACGAAGCTTCGGGACCAGCGGTCTGGGTGTCGTTGCGCAGCGTTGGGTACGATTTTCTGAAGGACCGCGTAGAGGAAATGATATGCCGCACGAAGAGGAGATGGTATGAGTATCATGAATTCAGTCCAGTTCGCCTGGATGGTTGTTGCCGTCCTTCTGCTCGCTGCTTTCCTGGCTCTTGGCGTGTTTTGCACCAAACGCCGCAGGTATTGGGGGATTTTGATTGATTCCCGCAAAAAGATGAGCCTGTCGCGGTTTCAGGTCGTGGTCTGGACCTGGGCACTAGTCTCGGCTTTCCTCGCAGTCGGTCTTTACGCGAGATCGGTGGATTTCGAAATTCCCACCGAAGTCTGGGCTTTGCTCGGTATCAGCCTCGGTTCGACGGCGG
>CBDTWX010000647.1:0-2367 GCA_965364305.1 uncultured Thermoanaerobaculia bacterium | reverse complement strand
GCGATACCGACCCACAGCCTTTTACTGATTTTGGGAATCGTGGCGGTCTCGATGGTGGTCTCGATCACCGCCTCCGGCTCTGGCTCGGCCGGAGATTCCAGATATGGAGTCACATCAATCGCCATCTCGGCGCTCCGCTCTTCCTCCTCGGCTTCGATCTCTGCGCGGAAGAGCCGATCCATAAAGAGGGCGAGATTGAATGTTGTCGGACTGTACGCGCCGCCGTAGAGGAGTCGGTCGAGCTCCTTTTTGAAATCGGCAGCAGAGCTGAAACGATCCTCGGGCCTTTCGGCGAGGGCCCGATCCAGCAGCCCCCCGATATCATCCGGAATCGGTACGTCGTCATGGGCGATCCTGGCGTCTGCGAGAGCCTGGCGCCGTTCCGCTGGCTCGGTGGGTAGGCGGGATCCCGTCAAGAGGTGGAAAAGGATCGCCCCGAGAGAGTAGACATCGCCCTGACGGCTCGGCGTGCGGGCGACGATGACCTCCGGAGCCAGATAGGGGTGGACGAGGTCGGCCGAGTCAACGTCGTCGACGAGGGCCAGCAAATGATCACCAACGCCGAACCCAGACACCACGCCTTCGCCATCGTTGGTGACGAAGACCAGCCCCGGGTGGAGAAAGCCGTGGACGATTCGCTGGCCGTCGATTTCCACCGTCAGCGTCGAGGCAAGTGCGAGCGCGATCTTTTCGAGAATCAGCAGAGCGTTGTCGACCTGGATTGGAAACTGCTCTTCTGCGACACGGTGAAAGACCAGACTGAGGGGCTGGGAGGGGATGTAGTCGCTGGCGATAGCCGGCTGTCCGTCATCCACCACGCAGTCGACGCCGGAGGCGAGGTTGGCCGACCGCGCCGTGGCCGCAATTTCCTGAGCACGTTCAAAAGCTGAGATCAGATCGGCGGCGGGCACCATCGGCCGGTCGAAGACCCGCAGCCAGACCGCGCGTGTGACGCCGCTCGGGTCGAACTCGCCAGCACGATACAGATGGCCCAAAGGATCGGCAAGGATCTCCTTGAACTGCAGGTACGAAGCGAATGTTCTGAGAGCCACGGTCATGGTTCCCTCCAAGTTGAACCTAGCACCCCAGCGCGAGAGTGGTCAACGACCGAATTGGCGCAGCCGGTCGACCGCCCGGTTGTGCTCGGTCAACGTGCGCGAGAAGGCGTGCCCGCCGCCGGGTTGGGCGACGAAGTAGAGATAGGGCGTGGCTTCGGGATGGAGTGCTGCCCTCAACGCCGCTCGGCCCGGCGAGTTGATCGGGCCGGGCGGGAGACCTGGATTGCGGTAGGTGTTGTACGGGTGGTCGATTTCCCAGTGGATGCGCAGGAGGCGACCGCGCCATTCGTTCCGTCTTTTCAAGGCGTAGACCACCGTCGGATCGCACTGAAGGAGCATTCCGCGGCGCAGGCGGTTGACAAAGACCCCAGCGATCCGCGCGCGTTCCGCGTCGATCGAGGTCTCGGCCTCGACCAGCGATGCCAGGGTCACGATTTCAAAGACCGAACCCCATGGGTCGGCAACGTCCTGCGCCTCCTGACGCCATACCTCCTTGAAGCGTTCCACCAGATGGTGGGCCGCCCGCTCGACCGGGACACCGACCGCAAATCGGTAGGTGTCCGGGAAGAGAAAACCCTCGAGCGAGGGCGCCTCTGGGGCCACGTCGACGATCCAGTCGACAGTCTGAACCAGAGCCCCCCAGTCTTCGGCCGACCCGACGCCGAGAGCCACGAGCTGAGCGCCGATCGTGTCGGCCTCGCTGCCCTCGATGATCGTCACCTCGAACATTTCGACCCGGCCCTCGAGAATGGTCTCGATGACGTCAACCGGACGGCTGCCGGACTCAAAAACGTAGCGACCGTAGTGAAAGCGCCGCCCCTGTGCCCATACTTGGAGATAGATCCGGCCCGCCACAACCGAAGAGAGAAGATCGTCGTCCTGCAGGCTGGCGAGGATCTCGCTTGCCGTCGAACCCGTGGACACCGTCATCTCGACCCGGCGAGTTGATCGGCTGCCCCACAGCGCGTGGTGAAACCACGCTCCTGCGGCCGCCGCGAGGATCAGCAGCGCAAGACATGCCGCAAGGAAAAGCCGGAGCTTCACCGAAATCTCACGTCCCAGATGCGGGCGTTGCGGCCTCGGTGTCGAGGTACTCCTCGAGCAGGACCTGGGCCGCGAGGTCATCGACAGGTTGGTCGGCGGGCCGACCGGCCGCTCGGGCCCGACGGCGGGCCTCGTCGGTCGTGAGGAACTCTCCCTGGAGAGCAACCGACACCTCCAGGCTGCGAAGCTCATCTGCGAGCCGGAGGCTTCGGCGGGAGGCCGGGCCGGTCGATCCATCGGCCAGAGTCGGCAACCCTATCACCAC
>CBDTWX010000646.1:0-2373 GCA_965364305.1 uncultured Thermoanaerobaculia bacterium | reverse complement strand
GGTGAGCACATCCGAGCCATCGAGCACGTTGACGGTGCCGAACGGTGTGGTGGCGGTGTTCGTGGCGTTGGAGATCAGCTCACCGGCGACCCAGACGGCGGTGCCGGTCGAATCGTCGGCAAACGGAAGCATCGAGCTGCCCATCATCCGTGCGGTGCGCATGATGTGATAGGCGGCGAATCGGACGTTCTCCTGGGTGTCGGCGAGCGAGGTTTCGAGCACCGAGACCTTGGTCGAGGTGTCGAGGAGGTTGAGGATGCCGATCATGAAGATGCCGAAGACGGCCGTCGCCACCAGGATCTCGACCAGGGTGAAACCGCGTGAAGTCCTGCACATGATGCTCACCCCGGAATCTTGAGGCTGGTGACGGTGAAGGTCCGCTCGCCGCGGAGCACCTGGTTGGTCGAGGCAACCGTCATCGTAATCCGTTTCACATTCGCCACCTCGAGACCGCTGGGCGCCTGCCAGGTACCGGCCGCATCGATCCAGTTCTCAACATAAAAGTCCTCGACGGTATAGCGGATGACGAAGTTGGGGCTGTTGGGCGGCCAGGTGCGCTCGCCGCCGGCGGTGTCCACCAGCGCAGGGTCGTTCCACGGCATGCCCTGCAGGGCCTCGAGCGCAAACCGCGCCTCCGAGGCGAGCACCGCGTAGTCGTGGCCCGAGGCGTTGACGATCATCGAGTGCGAGAAGAGCCCGGCGATCCCTAAAGCGACAAAGCTCAGGATCACCAGCGACACCAGAATCTCGATCAATGTAAAACCCTGTTGTCGATCGTCGAAGGGAGTACCGCCGCCCATCAGTACCTCCAAAACCTTGTTTCGTCAGACCACACGCTGTCCTCGTAGTCCCACATCTCTTTTCTGACCGTTCCCGACCCGCCCTGAACCGAGATCCGGATCCGGTTGAGCTTGTAATCCTGAAGCACGACCGCCCCCACGCCGACGACCGTGCCGCCGCTGTTGGCGATGGCCGCCCCACTCGGGAGGAAGATGATGCCTCGTTCGGTGCCCGATAGCGACGCGAGCTGCATGCCCCCATCGGGCATCATGGTCACATCCGGATCCACGAGCCACCGACCGACATCATCCTCATTGTTGTCCTTCGCCCCGTCTTCGTCCTCGTCGAGCCAGGCGTGCACCAGGCCGCCCTTCTGGGACGCGTCGTCGAGCAGGAAGCGGAGCACGACCCGCCGGCTCTGTTTGATGGCGTTGATGCGCGCTACCGAAACCGCTCCCTGCAGCATCTTGATCTCTCCGAGAAGCTCGGCGCGAACCATCGACCGGCGCAGTGCGGGTATGGTCACCGCCAGGACCATGCCGATGATCGCGGCCACCACGAGCATCTCGACGAGAGTGAAACCACCTTCACCATCTCTTGCGCGGACGCGCGACGGAGGTTCGGTCCGTTGACTGTTCATCATTCTTAGCATGGGCCCCCCTCCGCGGAGCCGTCAAGGGCTCCGCACCGAAGTTCAAATACCTTTGACAATTAACAGCTTACAAGAAAGTGAATTCGGAATTAGGAATTCGGAATTAGGAATGCCCACCCGCCCCCCACAGATCAATTTTAAATTTTGAATTTTGAATTCCCACCCGCCCACCCGGATTCCGGAACCAGGATGCAGGGAAATGCAGAGGATAAGCGACAGAGAGCAGTGGCAGATTCAGGGGCTGCGGCAGGGGCAGGTGTCAGCGACAGTATGCAGGGTCAGACGTCAGAGACAGAGATCACTGGCCGCAACTGCGGCAATCATCGACGACAGCGGCACATCGAGAACGTGACATGACCAGCGGTTGCTCCAACGGTCTCGTGAAGAGATTGCCGAAGTGGACGCTGTATGACGCTGATCGCTGCCGCCGTCGCTATTCCTCCGTCCCTGTCACTAATTCTCATGCTCATGCTGCGTTTCATTCCGACGCGTACGCGGACGCCGGCATCACGCGGGCGCGTGCAGCGCAATTCCGAATTCCGAATTCCGAATTCCGAATTCAAAGGGGACCTACTCCGGTGGAAGATCGAAGACCCAGAGGCGCGACTCGAGGTCAGCCACGTACAGGGTGTTGCCGTAGAGCGCCAAGCCCGTCGGAGTGAGGTCTTCCTCACCGAGCTCGATCTTGTTCGCCGTACCGTCCTTGACCAGCCACAGGCTGCGGGCGGGCACGTCGGTCAGCAGCCAGCGGCCGGCTCCGAGCTCGACCGCCTGGGGGCGGGAGTAATAGTCCCTCCAGGCACCGGGGAGCGGCACGACCTGGAGTGGCCGCCCCTCGCGACTCAATACTTGCAGCCGGTGGTTGCCGGTGTCACATACCAAGAGTCGCCGGTTGCCGAGCCAGACGACACCGACCGGCTCGTCGAGCTCGCCCAAATCGG
>CBDTWX010000645.1:0-2434 GCA_965364305.1 uncultured Thermoanaerobaculia bacterium | reverse complement strand
GGGTGCTCGACGTACTGTCACGTACGCCTCCGAGGCGCCCGCCGAAAAAAAGAGAATAGGGGGGCCATCTCGGTCGGTATACTTCATCTGGAGGAACAATGACCTCTCTCGATCATTTCGATCACCCTCTGACCGGGCGGTATGCGTCTGTCGAGATGCAACGTCTCTTCTCCACCGGCAACCGGTACACAACCTGGCGCCGGCTGTGGCTGGCGCTGGCCTCAGCCGAGCGCGAGCTGGGGCTGGAGATTCCGACCGCGGCGCTCGAGCAGATGCAGGAACATCTCGAGGTGACTGAGGATGATCTCGAGCGGGTTCGTGAGTACGAGCGCCAGACCCGGCACGACGTCATGGCTCATCTTCAGGCATTTGCCGATCGGGCGCCGGCGGCACAACCGATCCTCCACCTCGGAGCAACTTCCGCGTATGTCGGTGACAACGCCGACCTGATCATCATTCGCGAGGCCCTCGACCTCGTGATCACCAGGGTCGTGGCGGTGATCTCGGCCCTTGCAGTCTTTGCCGAGAGATGGGCCGATGAACCGGCTCTCGGTATGACCCACTTTCAACCCGCCCAACCAACCACGGTTGGCAAAAGAGCGTGTTTGTGGCTGCAGGACTTCCTGCTCGATCTCGAGCGACTGCGTTTCGAGCGCGACCGCATCAAGCTGCGCGGCGTCAAGGGCACAACCGGCACCCAGGCAACATTTCTCGAGCTCTTCGACGGTGACCACGAGAAAGTGCGCGCCCTCGACCGGAGAGTCGCGGAGACACTCGGCTTTACGAACTGCTATCCGGTGACCGGTCAGACCTACCCGCGCAAGGTGGATGCCTTCGTCCTCGACGCGCTCTCCGGTGTCGCGCAGTCGGCGTCCAAGCTCGCCACCGACGTCCGTCTCCTGGCCCGGCTCAAGGAGGTCCGGGAGCCCCTTGCCGAGGGTCAGGTCGGTTCCTCGGCGATGCCCTACAAGGCCAACCCGATGCGCTCCGAGAGGGTGACCGCCCTCGCCCGCTGGCTGAGGGTGCTGGCCGCCAACCCGGCCCAAACCGCCGCCAATCAGTGGCTCGAGAGAACCCTCGACGACTCCGCCAACAGGCGCATGGCCCTGCCCGAGGCGTTTCTCACTGCCGATGCCATCCTGCGGATCATCCACAACGTGGTCGATGGCCTTCAGGTCTTTCCCGCCATGGTCGCGCGCAACCTCGCCGGGGAGCTGCCGCTGATGGCCTCGGAGGCGATCCTCATGGAGGGAGTGCGACGCGGCGGCGACCGCCAGCTGCTCCCCGAACGGCTCCGGATTCACTCGCGGGCCGTCGCCGTGGCGGTCCTCGAGGAGGGCCTGGAGAACCCGTTTATCGAGCTCGTGGCCGGTGATCCCGAGATACCACTCGACCGTGCGGAGCTCGAAGCCTTGCTCGACCCGGTCCGATTTGTGGGGCGGGCGCCGCAGCAGGTCCGGGAGTTTCTGGCCGAGCACATTCAGCACGTGCTGGACGAGGCCGGAGAGCTGCCCGAGGCGAAGGACCTCGAGGTCTGACGGCATGAACTCGGAATTCGGAATTCGGAATTCGGAATTCCCGCCCACCCACCCCCGCGAACATCGGGCGAGTGGGGGGCAATTCAAAATTCAGAATTCAAAATTCAAAATTGCGGCGGCGCTGGGCTGTCTGCTGTTCTCAGTAGGTTGCGCGCATCGCGGAGCGCCAACGCCGACTACCCGACGGTCCGCTCCAACGCCAGCGCCGACGCAGGTGGACGAAGGTTGGACCGAGAAGGGCATCGCGTCGTGGTATGGCGAGCCCTACCACGGCCGGCGCACCGCTTCGGGCGAGATCTACGATATGTACGAGATGACAGCGGCTCACAAGACCCTTGCTTTCGGAACAAAGGTCAAGGTCAACCGGCGTGATACCGGCGCCGACGTGGTGGTCCGGATCAACGACCGCGGCCCGTTCATCGAGGGCCGCATCATCGATCTCTCATACGCCGCGGCAAAAAAAATCGCTCTCGATGTCGATGGTGTGGCGCCGGTCAAGATCAAGGTGGTGGGCCGCTCGGCCGTCCCTGCCACCGAAACCGCTTCTGCGGCTTCGGAGGAGGCCGAGGATTGCTTCTGGGTTCAAGTGGGTGCGTTCTCGGATCGCGCCAACGCCGCCCGAGCGGAAAGGGAGCTCGAGCGGGCCGGTGAAGCGGCGGTGATGCTCGAAGGCCTCGACGGTCTCTGGCGGGTGCGGATCGGCCCGTTCGATACGGAAAGGAAGGCGGAGAAGGCTCGCAATCGGGTCACCGACGATTGGCCCGGGGCTCACCTCGTCCACTGCGGCGGATAGCCGCCGCCCACCCAACCGATGCTCGATACTGTATGCTGGATGCTCGATCCGCCCACCCACCCAGATCCTTCGTCGGGAGGAGCCCTCCTCGGGATGACACCTC
>CBDTWX010000644.1:0-2443 GCA_965364305.1 uncultured Thermoanaerobaculia bacterium | reverse complement strand
AGTACGTCGAGCACCCCGAGGCGAGAATACGGCGCTGGGTGCGGTGCATCGGGCCGTGCAGCCGAAGATTGGTGAATAGTCCGGGTTAGCCGTCGATGTCGAGTTCGGCGTGCCGAAAAAGGGTGAAGACGCCCGCCCCCAGAGGCAACAGCACAGCTGTCGCCATCTGCAGGAAGACAACCTCCTCCGGTGTTTCGACCGCGGACAGCCCGAGGGTCATACTGAGCTGCGACAGTCCGCCAGTCGTCATTTTTGTGCCGACGATGGAAAGGAGACCGGCAGCCAGGCCAGGAATCGCTACCGCCACCAAGAACGGACCGCGAATGCTCCCTTCGGTAGCCCCAACGAGGCGCATGATCGTGATCTCGTCGGCGTGGCGGTAGATTTCAACGTGAACCCACACCGCAGCGAGAACCACGGCACCTGCCAAAAGAATGGAACTGAGAGCGGTCATCGCCCACGTCAGGCGGCCCGCCACCCGGCCAAGGCTTTGTTGAATCGACGTGTGGGGGCCGACCGCAAGCACCTCTTGGCGATCCTCGAGGATTGCGACGGTCTCGGGTTTTGCAGTGACGATTTCAAGGAGCGGCGGCAGGGATGCATCGCCGTCTGCAACCAACTCGTCGAGATATGGAAACCAGCGCTGGAGCCGTTGGATCAGGTCCTCATTCGAGACTTCAGAAATCAGCCAGTCCGGGTGGGCTTCCGTTTGTTCGGCAATCCACAGTCGCCGCTGATCGCCGTCGATCCGCGGGTGCAGGAGGACCGCCACGGTGCTCGATTGGGCCGAAAGGCTCGCCATCGGGATCAACCATCGATACAGGCTGAGACCAATGCCTGCGAGTGAGATCGGCACTGCCAGGACGAGCGCCAGCACGGCGCTCACCGCTCCGCGCTGTCGCAGGAGAACCAGGCCTTCGGCGATCGCGTGCCTGATCACGGCGGCCACATCCCGTCAAAGTGGATTTTCCCCTGATGGAGGACCAGGGTGCGGGCCGGGATCGATTCGAGCAATGCATGATCGTGGGTCGCTACAACAACTGTAGCCCCCTGGTAATTGATGTCGCAGAGGAGGCTCAGGAGCTCGGAAGCGAGGTCGGCATCGAGGTTACCGGTCGGTTCGTCGGCGAGGATCAATCGCGGCTGGTACGCCAGGGCTCGGGCGATCGCCACCCGCTGTTGTTCCCCACCGGAGAGGGAGTCCGGTAGCGCAGATTGTCGATGCTGCAGACCGAGACGTTTGAGCACCTGGGCGGCCCGCCGTTGGGCCTCACGCGGTGCCACGCCATGAATTCGCAAAACGAAAGTGATGTTCTCTAAAACCGTCTTTCGCTTGAGCAATTTGAAGTCTTGAAAAATCACCCCTATCTTTCGCCGCAACAGGGGGAGTCTCGATCGCGATAGCTGGTCGACCCGGCGCCCGGCAACCCATACTTCCCCGTCGCTCGGCCTCTCGGCCGCATACAGGAGTCGGAGCATCGTCGTCTTTCCGGCACCGGACGGTCCGGTGAGAAACACAAACTCCCCCGCATCCACCTGGAGATCGAGGGAACGGAGGATCTTCGAGCGGTCGTATTCCTTGGAGACGGCGCGGAGGCGAATCACGGAGCTCGATGTCCGCCCGGCAGGCATCCGCCGGGCAGGGCGGGAACAAATCGGCGGAATCCGAGCCGGAAGAAAAGGTTGGCTCTCAAAGGACCTCCAAGAGCCAGATTGTATCATTGGGGAAGGGGTCGAATGTCGGGGGGAAGGACCTATTTGGAACCGTGGTGTGAGGAAAGGTTGGCTGGCCAAGGTGTCCTGAGCTGTTCCGGAGAAGCGGCTCGGCTGATCTTCGGTCTCGGACCGTCCGACACCGGTGAAAATCCCCGGGCACGGATGGCCCGAGTGCTTGCCACGCTGACTCCGGAGCTGCTGACGATCCGGTGGGGTGAACAGGTGCATGGCCGGGTTGTTCTTTCACCGGACTCAAAGAAGGGCCCCGGGGACCGGAAGGTCGGATGCATCGGTCGTTGTGATGCGCTGATCACGCCCGAGGCAGGCCTCGGGCTGGTGGTCTGGACCGCCGATTGTGTTCCTCTACTGATCTCAGGGGGGCCCGTCGTTGCGGCCGTCCACGCCGGTTGGCGGGGCGCGACCGAGGATATCGCGGGTACAGTCGTGCATCACTTCGATTCTGTTTACGGTATTCGCCCGAATACGCTTTCTGCGGCCATGGGTCCGGCAATTTCCGGGCCTCGGTATCCGGTCGGTTCGGAGGTCATCGAAGCCCTACGTCGCCATGGAATCGAAGAATCGAGGTGGCTGGACGGCCACCATGTCGACCTCAGGGGATTCCTCGCGGCTCGTCTCGAGGCGAGCGGGCTCGCGAGCGCCAGGGAGATCGCCGCGAACAACGCGCAGGGGGTCGCCGGCATGAACTGGGGCAGCCAAGTCTACGTCT
>CBDTWX010000643.1:0-2451 GCA_965364305.1 uncultured Thermoanaerobaculia bacterium | reverse complement strand
GGTCGTTTTCGACCCGAGGGGCGCGGAGGCGCACTTGACAGTACGTCGAGCACCCAGGCGAGAAAACGGCGCTGGGTGCGGTGCATCGGGCCTGGCAGCCAAAGATTGGTGAATAGTCCGCGTCAACTCGACGCCGTAATTGGTTGGCCTCTACCCGGTTTTCAACTTCTGACGAGCCGCCTGCTCGCTATCGCACACCTGGAGGATCCCGTCGAGCTGGACGATGGTGAAGACCTCACGGATCTTGTCGTTGCAGCCGTAGATCGCAATCGCCCCACCGAAGCCCCTGAGGCGAACGAGCAGACGCACCAGGACACCGATGCCGGCGCTGGTGACGATGTTGACGTCGGTCAGATCGAAAAGAAAGTAGCGCGTCTCTTCGTTCGCCTGCTCCGAGGCCATTTCCCACAGCTTGGCCGCACCGTTGACCTCGAGCGATCCTCCGAGGCGCACGACGAGAGCGCCCGCGATCTCGGAGTCGACTTCGTACGCCAGCTGCATGACACTCCTCCCGTGTTTGGCCTCGTCTCGATTCTGAAGGGGAGTCTAACACCCATCGGCCCTCCCGATCACAGGTCTCAGCCTCCGAGTCACCTTGCCAACGGTCAGAATCTTACAACAAGGGACCTCGGCGAGCTCAGGGCAGCCAACTACGGAAAAGGTAAAATCGACAGCACGATGCTCAAGCTTCACATCACGCCCGCAGAGGGTGAGCCCTTCGAGTACCCCGTCGACACCGACTCGTTGGTCATCGGTCGCTCGTCGCGCTGCGACCTCGCGGTCGCCGATCGTTGTTTATCGCGGCAGCACCTCCGGCTCTTCCAGGCGGACGGCCAGTGGATGGTGGAGGACCTCGGTTCGCGCAACGGCACCCGCATCAACGGGGCACTGATTTCAAAGCCCGAGGCAATCCACGCCGGGGACGCGATCGCCGTCTCGACCTCGTTGATCATGGTCGGCGGCGCCGAAGCCGAAGTCTCCGACACGAAGTCGGATCACACGCAGTCGGTGTTTCGCGCCGCCTCAGATATCTTGTCCGACTCAGAACGCCGTGTTGCGGAACCGGCGGAGTTCGACCACGAGGAGCTGCGGCGCGCGGCCGAACAGCTGCGGGTCGTGAACGACGTCCACCTCGCGATGACCGACTCTTTGACCGTCGACGAGCTTTTCGAGGCAGTCCTCGATCGAATCTTTGCCCACCTCCAGCCCCAACACGGTGCAGTTTTCCTGCGCCACAAGGAGGAGTTGATCCGGGTCGCCAGTCGCTCGCAGGCTGAGGTCACCGAGGACTTCCCCGAGTCGACGAGCCTCGCGCGAGAGGTCATCGACAAGGGTCTGGCGGCGGTCGTGCACGACACCAGCACGGACGTCCGGTTTGCCGGCGCAGAGAGCCTCCTCGACGCCGGTGTGCGCACCCTGATCGCTGCGCCCCTTCTGACCCCCGACGGTGCTCTCGGAATGATCGTTCTGTCGTCGACCCTCGCCGAAAGGTCGTTCGCAGAGCACGATATGGAGCTCCTCGTGGTGGTGGCCTCGGCCACCGGGCTCAAGATGCGCAACCTCGCACTCGCCGAGGAGGCGGCCGAACGGCAGCGCTACGAACAGGAGGTGGCCCTCGCCCGCCGCATCCAGGTCGCGTTGCTGCCGGCCGAGATGCCGCAATTACCGGGAGTCGAGATCTTCGGTCGCAACACACCGTCGCGCGGGGTTTCGGGGGACTACTACCAGGTCGTCGAGAGGGCGGGCGGTGACGAAGTGGCGGTGGTCATCGCCGATGTCTCCGGCAAGGGCATTGCGGCCTCCCTCCTGACGGGCTATGTGGACGCTCTGTTCAACGCCTATCTCGGCGAGGGCCTCGGGCCCAGGGAGATCTTCAACCGCGTCTCGCCGCAAATGAACCTCAAAACGCCGGTCGAGCAGTTCGCGACCGCGTTCCTCGGCATCTACACGGCGGCGACCGGGGCCCTTCGCTTCGCCAGCGCGGGCCACGACCCGGCGATTCTGGTTCGCGCGTCGGGCGAGGTCGAGCTCCTGGAACCCACCGGCATGCCGCTCGGTCTCATGCCCGAGGCGGTCTACACGGCCTCCGAGGCAACGATCGAGCCGGGTGACACTCTGGTGCTGTACACCGACGGTTTCACCGAGGCTGCGCGGAAAGACGACGAGATGTTCGAGAGGGAGCGCATGATCGACATCTGCCGTAAACACCGACAAGAGTCACCGGAAGAGCTCGCAGCATCGATCGACGCCGCCGTCGACGCCTTTGTCGAGGGCGTACCATACCGCGACGACCGAACACTTGTGATTCTCCGCCGCCACGACTGACTTTTTCGATGTCACTCTCAGCCGGGTTAGCCCGTACTTCTCACCAGGTTTCGTGACGAGGGCGGCGAAGCACAAGTATCCGTTGGGTTTGTCGTGAATCGGGCGACGCCGTCGTAGTTGCGCTAC
>CBDTWX010000642.1:0-2476 GCA_965364305.1 uncultured Thermoanaerobaculia bacterium | reverse complement strand
CCCCCCAGCCACTCCCAGTCGATCTCGAACGGTCCGTGGTGCTCGACCGACAGGTAGAGCACCTGAAAGCTGAGCAGATTGTGGAAAAAGTGCGAGCCCTGACTGAGTTCGGGCTGAACATCGGGCAGAGTGGCCTCGACGATCACCCGCGCTCCGCTGATCTGTCCCCACGCAACCGGCACTCCCAACGGTGGGTCCGATGTGCCCCAGCGACCAAAACCGATCAGCAGGTAGTGTCGTCCTTCTTCGACTATCTTCTGATTGATTCGTTCGAGCTCCTTGGCCATCAGCGGAGTTTCAGAGGGTTCAAAGGCGTCTGGCCGAACGAATACCACATCGGTGATGTCGGATCGCTCGCCGTTACCGAGAACATTGGTCGATGCAACGACGACGTCAGCCGCGGAGGTGTCCTCGATGCTCACCGCGACCCGTTCATCCGACACCATCATCGGACGGACCTGGAGGAAACCGAGGCGAGCCGGCAGCGCATCGGTGCGGTGGAGGTTGATCGCGAACTCGATCTCCACCGGTGCCCCGAGCGCCTCCTCCGCCAGCACCATCAGACGTTCGAGGAGGGTGTTGAACGGCATCAACCGCGACCCGAGGAGGGGGGCGAAGGTCAGGGCACGCGGGCCCCGGGCGTCGAGGCCGGGGTTGAGACGGTCGGAGCCGGGATCATAGGTCGATACCAGATAGCGGAGGGCGCCATCGCTTTCCGCCTCGGCGATGCCCGGCAAGACCAGGTACTCGGTCTCGCGGATCGGGTCGTGGGGTGGCGGGTCGCCCATGTGAACCGCCCAGAAACGGGTCTGGGTGTTCTTGAGCAGCTCGCCGATGTCGTTGAACGGGGGCGGGGCCTTCGGGAAAGCGGGCGAGTAGCTCCAGCTCAGACCACCATCGACGATCGTCTTGCCGAGCCCCAGGGCCAGGCTGATGACCCCGTCGGTCGGACGTGCGTGCCCGGTGGGGTAGAAATTGTGCGAACGCGCGACACCCGATACGCAGGGATAGAAACGCTCACCCGCGAGTTGACCGACCACCTCCTGGATGATGACAGCCATCTTTTCGTCGCCCGTCGAACGGCCGATGGATTTCAGATACGCCCTGGATTCGGCGAAGAAACAGGTTGCATAGACAAACTTGATGGCCTCCACCAGGCGTCTGAAACGGGCGTCCTCCTCGATCTCGTTGTTGGGGATCATCTTGGTGCCGTAGACGCCGGCGAAAGGGTGGTCGAGGGCGTCCTCCAACAGACTCGACGAGCGCACCGCAATTGGGGTGTGGACACTCGAGACCAGCGCGCGAAAATCGCCGAGGTGCTCGGCGGGAAGCTCGGCCTCCTGGAAGGCGTGGGCGATGCGGTCATCCGGGATCTCCGAATCAGCGATCTCGCGGAGCTGATTTCGAGACATGAAGGTGTCAAAGACGTCGGTGGTGAGCACCGTAGCGGTGGGAACCGCGACCTCGATGTAAGGAAATTCGTCCGCTTCGAGCCTGGTCAGGATGTCCCTTTTGATTCGGAGAAGGCCCGACGCCTTCCCACCGAGCTCGCCGTTTCCGATTCGGGTCAGCGAGTGCTCGGCTCCGAAAAACTCGCGGTCGAAACGCGGTAACGACGTATTTGAAGCGGTCATCGGAAGTCTGCCAGCAATTCTGGATTTTGAATTTTGAATTTTGAGTTTTGAATTCCCGGCCCACCACCACTGTGACTGGAGGGGGCGAACGGAAATCCGAAATTCGAAATTTGAAATTCGAAATCCTCCCGGGGGAGGGCGGCCGGATCCAGCATCCAGCATCGAGCCTCCAGCATCGGGTGGGTGGACGGCGTCACAGCCATCCGCGCTCTCTGCACTGTGTCGCGACCCGGTCGATCGCAATCACCAGCGCCGCGTCTCGCATCGACAGGCCCTTTGAGCGTGCGAGGTCTGAAATGGCGATGTACGCCGTGGTCAGCTGCCGGTCGAGCTTGCTCAGGACCTCGGACAGCGGCCAGTAGTAGTTCATGTTGCTTTGAACCTGTTCGAAATAGCTGCAAGTGACGCCTCCCGCGTTTGCCAGGAGATCCGGAATCATGAAAATTCCACGCTCGATGATGGTTTCCTCGGCGTCCGCTGCTGTTGGTCCATTGGCGCCTTCGACGATGATGCGCACCCGATCCGAGATCGTTTCGACATTGGCCATCGTGATCTGGTGCTCCAAGGCTGCGGGAATGAGGATATCGACCTCCTGGGCAAGCCACGCGTCGCCGTCGAACGATTCGTAACCGAGCTGCTCGGCCCTGGCCGGGTCGATCCCTCCGAGTCGGTCGGATGCTCCTCGAAGCTCGTCGAGATCGATTCCGCCTTCCTTGCGATAGGCCACCGGCGCACCGGCAGCAGCATTCCAACTCGAGACACAGGTCACGGTCCCGCCGATCTGGCTGTAGAGCTCGATGGCGTGCCGGGCCACGCTGCCGAAACCCTGCACACTCGCGGTG
>CBDTWX010000641.1:0-2483 GCA_965364305.1 uncultured Thermoanaerobaculia bacterium | reverse complement strand
AGCCCCGCCGGCGAGCCTGGCCGGATGTCTCGGGACGCCCACCCGGGAAACCTCACAGCCACAGCTTCGCCGGTGCGGTCCAGCTCTTCGCCGGTCAGGACCTCCTCGACGATTCCCGATCCATTTTCAGCGTCGAGCCGCCACCTGCACCTCGAATGGAACACCTCGATTGGCGACGCACACCAGCCCTCCTCCGGCAATGCCGTGTCCGGGTGCCGTTGCCACCAACCGACCCGAAGACCTCGAGGCAGCTCGTGAACCGGCAGGGAAAGGCGCTTCGTTTCAGCCGCCGTCGGCACCGGTGACCGGTCATCCAGAAGCGCCCGATAGGCTGACACCAGGAGCCCTTCTCCGAATGCGCCGTCCAGCGGAGATCTGACGACGATTTCCGGAATGACCCGATCGACATCCGGAGTCAGGGCCCTCCAAGCCTCGATCACCTCGTCCGGATCCTTGCCGGCAACAATCAGCGCCGGCCACGGCAGAATCGCTGCGGTTGTCTCGAGGGCCGCGGCAAGGTCGGCCAGCAGAGCGATCAGCCGGCTCTCGCCGAGCTGCACTCGCCAGAATCGTCGGTCCGCGAAACCCAGAATCGCTGCCGCGGTGCTGTCCTCCATCAGCTCGACGAGGGCCGCGTCATGCCCACCGGCCGGCCCCACGGAGGATGCGGCCGCGGCAAAGGCCTCCGTCGCGCCGACGGATGAGGGCGGAAGCCACATCGCACCGCCGATTCCGAGTCGGTGGGCCTTGATGAGTGCCTCTTCGCTGGACGCCGCGATCACTCCGCGGACCCGCTCCGAGGCACGGCAGCCGGCCGCCAAGGTCACCCAATCGTCGGTTTCGTTTTCGACGGCAATCCATGCTGGTTCCGGGGCTCCACCCGCGATGACGGCATCGACCACGCTTGCCAGCCCCTTACCAACCTCGTCCGGCAGTTTCCCCAACAATCGCAAATCAGGGTCCATCCCGGCGGATCTCGAAACCGGTCGCTACGGTTCCGTCGATCTCATCAACGTCGTCGACGGCCGTCACTCGGGACAACCGCGGACCCTCCACGAGCCGTCCCCTGAATCTCGCGTGGTCCTCGTCGGAGGCCTCGACCAACGCCTCGACCGTGCCGTCCGCCATGTTGCGAACCCACCCGTTGACACCCAGGGCCAGCGCCTCGCGGTAGACGAAGTACCTGAAGCCGACCCCCTGGACGCGACCCGTCACGCGGTACCGTTTGATGCCCGGCATTCACTGTCTCCAACACAAACAGCGTGTCTCAGGATTCCGGTGATTGATCGCTTCCCATGGCCTCACGATGAGCCATACGGCCATAGCGGTGGACCAACCAAAAACCACCCACCAGAAGCACAACGAAGGCGATCGAGATCCAGTTGAACCACTGGAAGAGAAAACCACGGATCGATTCGCCGAAGACGAAGAGCAGCACGCCCTCGGCCATGAACCTCAGACTGCGGGAAACCAACGACGCGATGACGAAGACCTTGAAGTTGATCTTGAAGGCTCCGCCGGCGATGGTGAAGACCTTGTAGGGAATCGGCGTCAGACCGGCGACCCCGGTGGCCCACGCGTTGTATCGGTCGTACAGTCGCTCCACCGCATGGATTTTGTGCTCGGAAAAGACCTTGTAGAGCAAAGGACGGCCGCCGTACAAGCCGATCCCGTAGCCGAGCATGCCACCGAGCACGCTCCCCACCGAGCATATGAAGCCGTACCAGATGGCGTGCTCCGGGCTCGCCACCCCGAGAGTGATCAGCAAGACGTCGGGCGGGATCGGAAAGAACGAGCTCTCCGCAAACGCGAGCAGAAAGAGCCACCAGCCCGGATGGGGCATCAGCGCCAGCGAGTCGATAAAGGCAAAGAGCTTCTCCTTCAACTTGGGCTTTCCTCCCAGCCATGGCGTCCGATCAGGGGCACGAAGCAGGCGCCCTTGAGCTCGTGACCAATGGTCCGGTCGCCACGCCGTTCGATGATCTTCAGGACCTGGGTCTCGCGGGGTCCCACCGGCACCACCAGCCGCCCACCGTCGGCGAGCTGTTTCACCAACGGCGCCGGGATCTCAGGAGCGCCGGCGGTGACGATGATCGCGTCAAACGGCGCCTGGGCGCGCCACCCGAGAGTGCCGTCCATCACCTTGACACTGACGTTCTCGACGCCGATGAAATCGAGGACGCTCTTCGCCTGCCGCGCCAGTGAGGCCACCCGCTCGACAGTGAAGACGAAACGCGCAAGACTCGCCAGCACCGCTGCTTGGTAGCCGGAGCCCGTGCCGATCTCGAGCACGCGGTCGCTCGGCTCGACCCGTGCCGCCTCGGTCATCAGGGCGACGATTCGGGGCTGGGAGATGGTCTGACCCTCGCCGATGTGGATCGAGACGTCGTCGGAGTATGCCTGGTGGCGGAATGCCTCGGGCACGAAGTAGTGGCGGGGAATCTTCGCCATCACCTCGAGAACACGCGGGTCCTTGATTCCAC
>CBDTWX010000640.1:0-2487 GCA_965364305.1 uncultured Thermoanaerobaculia bacterium | reverse complement strand
GAGATTCTGACATGTGACTGGAGTTCAGACGTGTGCTCTTCCGATCTGTTTGCGTACCCGGGCCCGGGTACGCAAACTCGCCCTTCTCATTTCCGAAATTGTAGACAGTGAAACCGAACATCGACGGGTATCCCGCGGCGAGGAAGTACTTCACCCTTTTCAGCAGGTTCGAGGTCGAGGTGCCTGTGCTGTCCAGCCGGTAATACTTGATGCTCCGAAACCGCTGGGCAAACGAGTAGCAGAATGAGCTCGGTTCCTCGTCAAACCTGGAAATGTCGTATGGCATGTACCTTTCCGGAGGCGCACCGAAGACGACCATACCCTTCATGGTTGTGCGCAGCCACGCACCGGTGTCTCCCGTCCAGCCCAAGAGGTTGCGTGTGACCTTGTAGAGGAACAGTCGGGATGCGTCAACGTGATGGCCCAGGGCACGGTTTTCGTAGTACTCGATCAGACCCACTCCAGCCTGGGCGGTGCACGACCCGAGCGTTCCCTGATTTTCGATTGGAGAGCACCACGATGAGAGATCGCAGGACTTCGGGAATCCCGTCTTGGGTGGGTTGACGGCCCTCGAGCCACTCAACAACGGCGCAATTTCTTCAGACTCTGGGGTGTAGTCCCGAAAGTCTGGAATATCGCGCTGCCACCCCATTCCGTAGTTCCAGGTCATCTTTCAATCCTTTCCCCGGCCGTCACAGACGCCGGCTGCCGGTCGATGCGCGGCGGTAGGCGCCACTCCCTGCCAGCGACAATCGCTAGCGTGCACGCGAAAGTACCTTCCGGGGCATGTTGTGCCCTTCTTCTCGGATTGGGCGTTCTGTACCTCGATCACGGAGTTGCCCAACCTCGGTCGTCCATGTGCGCCTCACATTGATATTCCAGCCGAACCGGGCTGTCTTCACCCAAACGGGTGATGCGGCCTCCAGGAAACAACCTCAAGCTGATTCACAGAGAACGTAGGAGGCCGACGATGAAAAAGGTGAAGAGTAAAGAATCTGAAGCTGCGCGGAGAATCACGGGAGTGCTCATACCGCTCGTCGCGGTCGCCGCCTTCGTGACGTGCGGCTGCCAGCCCATGGTCGCGATCGTGGTCGACCCGTCGCTCGACGCTCCGACCAGCACCGCGCGGACTCAGTTCAAGAACGACCTCGATTCGGCCGGATACTCGGTCGTGGAGACGGTCACGCCGTTCGCGGATCCCGTCGCGGTGCGCAGCTATTTGCAGGGGCTCTCCGAAAGCCGCCTGCGAGGCGCCATTCTGATCGGCGACATCCCGAGGGCCTATCAGTATGTCGAGTTCATTCCGGGGAACCCCGCCTTGCCAGCGACCACCGAGGAGGTCATCAGCTACCAGTTCTACGCGGATCTCGACGGGACCTTCACGGCATCCCCGGGTTACGTCTCGCCAGGCGGCCACGCCCACTCCTATGACGTGCACAGCGGAAACGTCGACTGGGAGATCTGGGTCGGCGTGCTGCCTCTCTACGAAGGCGACTACGAAGCCACGGCGGAAGCGATCAACCGGTACTTCACGAGGAACCATCAATTCCGCACGGCGGGCACGACGATCCCGAGGGCCTTTCTGCAGGTCAACGAACACCGCTCGGCGACAACCATGGCGGAGCACACCGCAACATTGGCGGACCTCCAGAGTGGTCCCTACTCGTGGACCCCGTGGAGCTCCGCAGCCAGCGCCCAGTTCTTCTTTGACAGCCCCCCCGCCGGTCTCACCGTCGCTCAGGGTTATGCCGCTCTCAGCGCCGGGGTCGCGGATTTCTTCCATGGGGCAGCACACGGAAGCTGGGCCGCACACGGACAGCTCGACATTCCTTGGGCCGAGACAAACCCCGTCAGGACACTTTTCTTCTGGAGTGACGGCTGCGCCGTCGGAGACCTCGATCAGCCGCAGAACGTACTCACCTCGATTCTTTACAGCACCACCAGCGAGGTGCTCGTCGCCAAGGGCACGACCAACAACTCCGGCGGCCTCGGCACCAACACGGACGGCTCCTACGGCCACAACATCGCGACCGGTATGGAAGCCGGCAAGAGCATCGGCCGGGCGCTGGTCGATCATGTCAACGTGCCGCTGATCTGGCCCTGGTCGACCGATCGCGAGTTCCATTACGCGACGGTCCTCCTGCTGGGCGACCCTACGCTCGTTGTTCCGCCGTAGTCCGAAGTGTCCGAAGTTCAGTGTCCGCAAACCAACAAGTGTCTGTCGACGTGAGCGAAGGCAGAACGCGGGTTGACGAAGCGATTACCTCTCTGCGCGCGCTCGCAGCACATCGCCAACTGCAGCCAGTCTGGTGAATAATGCAGGTGCGGAGGCATGAGATGAAAACTCTGGGCCTGATCGGCGGGATGAGCTGGGAATCGACGGCGGTGTATTACAGGCGGATCAACGAGCTGGTTCGGGAGCGGCTGGGCGGTCTGCACTCGGCGCAGCTGCTGATGTGGTCGTTCGACTTCGAGGAGGTGGAACGC
>CBDTWX010000639.1:0-2498 GCA_965364305.1 uncultured Thermoanaerobaculia bacterium | reverse complement strand
AGTACCGCCGCGATAGCCGCCCGGGGGATATAGCGTGCATAGGGCGCAAACAGCAACATGCCGAGCAGCACCGTGATGCCGGTGATGACGCCGGCGAGGGCGGTCCGTCCCCCGACCTGCTGGGCGACCGCCGACCGGGTGAACGAACCGGAGCACGGGTAGCCTGAAAACAGACCGGTCGCGAGGTTGGCAAGACCCTGACCGAAGAATTCCTGGTTGCTGTCGATACGGTCGCCGCTCCGTCGGGCGAGGGCCTGCCCGGAGGCAACCGCCTCCACGAGTCCGAGCGCGGCCACCGCGAGCGCGCCCATCCCGAGGCCCCGGATCATCTCGAGATCAGGCAGGTTCTGTAGAGATGACCAGGTCAATGGCGGCAGGTTGCGAGGAATGGCGCCCACGACCTTGACTCCCTGGGTGTCGAGACCAAAAATCGCCACCACGACCGCTGCAACAGAGATCGCGCCGAGCGCCGCCGGGACCTTTGGCCCAAGGCGACGCAGCGCGATCAGCAGCACGAGGGTGCCGAGCCCGAGCCCGAGGCTGAGCATATGCGTCTGGCGAACCTGCGAGACGACCGCCAGCATCTGGTGATACAGCTCCGGCGCCGCCGGCACGTCGATGCGCATCAGATGTTTGAGCTGGCCCACAGCGATGTGGATCGCCGCGCCGGCGGTGAAACCGATCAGGACAGACCTCGAGGCGAGGGTGACCAGGGCCCCGAAACGCAGAACCGCCAGAGTGATGTTGAGCACACCGACCATGACCGCGAGGGTGCTGGCGGCGATCAGGAATCCAGGGGTACCTACAGCAGCCACCCCGAGCAAGACCGGGAGGACGAGCAGTGAGACAGCGTTGACCGGCCCGGTCGCGAGGTGCCGGGAAGATCCCCACAGCGAGCCGACGATGGCCGAGACGACGGCGGCGTAGAGGCCGACCTGGGGTGGGAGCTCGACGATCGACGCGTACGCGATCGACTGCGGAATCGCGACGGCGGCGACCGTGACACCGGCCACCACATCTGGCGACAGGTCCTTTTTCTTGTAGCCCTCGAAGATGTCGATCGGCCGACGCAGGTAGTCGACGATGCCGTGTGCGGGCTCGCGCATGGTGTCGATCGCGACTTCGGGAGGCTCCGTCTGTGATCTCATCTCAATAACCAAAGAAGAATATAGTGAATTTAGCCGCTCTGTCAATGACGTTGCCGGTGCCGGACAATCCTCCCGAGATGGTGAGTGACGCGCATGCGCGTCAACCGCAGCCTGCGCCACGTTGGCCCGCACTTGAGCAGTTTTTCTTCACTTGAAGCATCAAGGGGCCAACGCGGCGCAGGCTGCTATGGTTCGTCCGACACCTTGATGATGAGCTTGCCGTCGTGCGAGCCGTCGAACAGGCGGTTGATGTTTCGGGGCGCGGTCTCGAGACCCTCGTAGACATCGACCTTGTACTTCAACTTGCCGTCCGCGTACCACTCGCTCAGCCTGTGGATGGCTTCATCCGCCCGATCCATGTAGTCGATCACGATAAAGCCCTCGACTCGAGCCCGTTGGATCAAGATCTTCGGAAAGGCGAATGGGCCCGGAACCGGCTCGGTCGCGTTGTACCCGGAGATGAGACCACAGATCACGATTCGGGCGCGGAGGTTGATCCACATCAGCCCGGCGTCAAGTATCTCGCCACCCACATTTTCGAAGATGACGTCGATGCCGTCCGGGCAGTGTTTGCGGAGCTTGCGGACGACGCTCTCGGTCCTGTAATTGATCGCGGCGTCGAAGCCGAGATCATCGGTGAGCCACGCGCACTTGGCGTCGCTGCCGGCGATGCCCACCACCCGGCAGCCGACAATCTTGCCGATCTGACCGACGAGAGACCCCACTGCCCCGGCAGCACCGGAGACGACGAGGGTTTCCCCAGCCTTCGGTTTGCCCACGTCGAGAAGTCCGAAGTAGGCGGTCAGACCGACCATTCCGAAGAGCCCGAGGTAGGCTGTGAGGGGCAGTGGACCGGGCTCGATCACCCTCAAACCCGTGCCGTCCGAGATGCCGTAGTCCTGCCAGCCGATCGCGCCCGAAACGATGTCACCCTCGGTGAAGCGATCGTTCCGTGAGGCCTCGACGACCCCGATGGTGAGCCCTCGCATGACGTCGCCGATGTCCACGGGTTCGACATAGGAAGCTCCCTCCCGCACCCAACCACGGTTGGCCGGATCGAGCGAGAGGTAGATATTGCGCACCAGCACCTCGCCGTTCTCGATCGATCTCAGGGGTTCCTCGAACCACTGGAAATCGCTTTCCTTGATGAGCCCCTGCGGTCTTGCGGCGAGCCGCCACTGTCGGTTGATCCTATCGGTCATGAAGTGCTCCTCTCGAACGTCGAGACGACCGACGCTCCAGCTGATCAAAATGCTCTGGTCGCCCCTGGGATCATACCGCCTCCGTGCTGCAGCGGCGGGATCAGCGGCCGTCTATAGAGGCAGGAGCAGCGACCGGATGCAGCGGCAG
>CBDTWX010000638.1:0-2515 GCA_965364305.1 uncultured Thermoanaerobaculia bacterium | reverse complement strand
CTGAACACGTACCACAGCTCTCCGACGAACTGGCTGCGGTCCCCATCGTAGAACTCACCGCCGCTCAGCGCGGCGTCCAGGCCCCAACGCCGCGACCGGTCGGACTCGTAGCTGAGAGTGGCATCGAAAAACCGATAGTCGCCGGCGAGGTACACCAGCTGATCGTCGAGCTCGAAATCCTCGAAGAGGCGTTCGAAGTTGGGGCCGAACCTCAGCTCGATCTTGTCACCGTTTTCCATCTCGAACTCGGTCTGGAGGTTGGCATTGGTGCTTTCGGTCATACCATGAACCAGCGAATGGTAGGCCCTGCCGAAAAGGCGGAAGGAAATTCGGCGCACGCCCCATTTCCCGGGTCGGACCGATCGCCTCAACGATCCGGTACCGCTCCGGAATCCGGTGCGGCGAACAAAGCCGACCGCAGGTTCGAAGCCTTCCTCGATCTCTCGATAGGCGAAGAGGAATCCCCATGGATCGGTTGTCAGATCGAGGCCGGCGTACGCGGCGGAAACGGTCTCATCCATCCGGCTGTCGTTCACCACCTGATAATCACCGAGGAAAGAGAGGTCCTCGGTGATGTACCACGTCCCATCGACACCAACCGTGGTCGACCGATTTCCCTCCGAACGGGTATCGGTCAGGATGCCGCCGATGTACGAGCGATCACCGAGATCCCGTCGCACCCGGCCGATGTTGTACCAGACCGGATCCAACCCGAGCTCGTCGACACCGCCGGTGCGAACGCTCAGCAGCCCGATGTCCTGGCGACCGGCCTTTCCGGTGAGACGCAGTCCGGCATCGATCGGAACCGTCTCGCCGGCAAGGATGCCGATCCGACGGCTGAAGAACGGCGTTACCTCGGGTGGACGGCCCCCGAAGCCTCCTGCATGGCCAAAGCTAAACAGATCGGCGTTTTCGAGGAAGAACTCGCGTTTTTCGGGGTAGAAAAGTGAAAAGCGCGTCAGGTTGACCTGGACGTCGTCAGATTCGACCTGGGAGAAATCAGTGTTGAAAGTTGCGTCCAGCGTGAGGTTGGAGGTGACCGAGTACTTGATGTCGAGCCCGACCTCCGTGATCGAATCCGAGAGCTCGCCCTCGGTCTCGGGGTCCGTTTCTTGCACCGTCCCTCCGAGGGCATATGGAATCAACTGGAGGTTTCGTTGTCGCGAGCCGAGCTCCAGGCCGCCGAGCTCACCGGCAAAGTTGAGGCTGCTGATATCGTATGGCGGCGGCGGCGCCGAGAGGTAGCTCTCTTCCTGGAGGCGCCGCACCACTCGTTTGACGTTGATTCCCCAGGTCTGCTCGCTCTCCTCGCGGTAGCGCAGAAGGCGGAGGGGTATGCGGAACTCCGCCTGCCACCCCGTCTCCGTGACCCGGGTACGAACCTCCCAGACCTCGTCCCAGTTCCAGGTGTAGCGCATGAAACCGTTGACGAGACCCTCCTCCTTGGCCCCCAGCGGGTTGACCACGAACACGGTACCTCTGATCTGGTCGCGGTAGGTGTCGAATATGACCTCGACGTGGTCATCGGTCTGCGGTCGATCGCGGTGCCGGAGCTTCTGCGCGCGGATCAGATCCGGTCGGCTGTCGTCACACACGACGGCGAGGTAAACGCTGCGTTGGTCGAGCAGGAATGCCACGCGGGTCGGTTCTTTCGCGGGTTCGCCGAAATCAGGGACGCTTTGACGAAAGTCGTCGAACCAACGAGCTTCCTCCCACACCGCTTCGGTCAGGGCTCCGTCGATGCGGGGAGCCTGATCATCGCGGATCGGCTGAACGTCGACGGTTGGGCCCTGCGCCCAACCGAGAGCGACCGGTATCAGAGCACATCCAACAACGAAGATGCGCTGAAGAGTGGAGATTGACTTGAGACGGACAATCATCGAATCCAACGGCGGGCGTCCCCAACGAGAAAGAACTCTGCCACATCGTGGCCGAGGTCAGTTTTTGTGTGACTGGTAGACCTTGGCGGCTATCTTCCAGCCGTCGGCAAACTTGAGCAGCGAGAGATAGTCCGTATACACCAGCCGGCCGTCTTTCGACATCTCGATCTTTGCCGCCGCCGCTCCCCCGGTGACGTCGAGGCTGGAGATCTTGCACTCCATCTCGGCCTTGGAGGGATCGAAATCCGGATCCTGTTTGCGCTTCTCGATGCCTTGGATCCAGTCGTCGATTTCATAGCGCCTCAGTTCGACGCCCTCGGCAGAGAAAATGGCGAAGTCGGGGTGGAACCCCCGGCGCATGCTCTCGGTGTCGAGGTCGTTGAAGGCACCGTTGAAGTACGAAGCGGTGATGACCGCTTCGATGTCGGCCTTGTCATCGGCGCCGGCCGGCAGCGAGGACAGCACAAAGAGCCCAAAGGCCACGATCATCACGGAGGTTCGAATTCTCATTGTCATGCTCCTTTGTTTCGAGGATTATCGAATGGAGTTCTGTCGAAACCGGGGTGAACCATACCAGAGTATCTAGCCCGGACTATTCACCAGCGTTCGAAGCGAAAGGTTCGAGGTGACGTGCC
>CBDTWX010000637.1:0-2528 GCA_965364305.1 uncultured Thermoanaerobaculia bacterium | reverse complement strand
CGAGCCAACCGACAGCGTCGCCCTGGAACCAGGCGACCAACAGATCGAGGTCTCCGTCGTGGTCGAGATCCACCGCGGACGTGAACGCCGGATAGCCGCCCGTATCCGCGAGCCAGCCGGTGAACGGAACCTCGGTGGCCAGGGCCCACCGTTGACAGATGACCGTACTGGCCAGCACGACCGCGAGCCCCAGCAGCCGGGTGGCGCGTCGTGGCCTGCGGCTCTGAGACAGCGAGTGTCGCTTACTTCGATTCCGTGTCATCGCCATGGTCTGACCTCCGGGTGGGCCTGGCCGGGCAGCGATCCGCGTCGACCATGAGCCCTGATCCTGCACTACACGTCATGCGTCTCGGGGTCGGGCTTGTCAATGAAGCCGAGCTGATCCGGATCTGAATCATGAAATCGGCATCCGCTGATACTCTCCGGCGCCGCATCTGTGCCAGGTTCCAAGATCCTACTTTTCCCGCCCCGACCGCCAAGCCCTCAGATTATCGAACTGCTGACGGGCGTCGCGCACAACCCGTGGTTGCTGGCGTTGTGGCTGGGACCGGTGGTCTGGATCGGTATCGCCCTGTTCGAGGAGTTGGCACGTTGCGTCGTCCTTCGGCGGCTGGTGGGCGATATTCCTGGTTTCTGTGTTGATCGGCCTCGGCCACTTCTACCAGGGACCCGCTTCGATCGTAGAGATCGCACTCAAATCGGTTGTCTTCGGCTGGGTCTATCTCCGATCGGGCCGTATTTGGATCTTGATCTTCGGCCACGCGATGTATGACTCGGCCCAGATCGTCCAGGCCGTGTTCGCCCTGCGGCAGCTGCATCCTTGAGCATGATTTCCCGAGAGGTTGCCAGGCACCTCCGTCGAACGCGGCCCCGCTGGACCTGAACGGACGAGCGTTCCGGCACGGGGGAGGTTGGGTGGAAATTCCGAATTCCGAAAACGCGTGGAGAGGTGGGCTTCATGCCCGCGTGTGATCACGGCTATACTCTCCGCCATGCCGCGTGGTTGGTTCATCACATTCGAGGGTGGCGAGGGGACCGGCAAGAGCACTCAGATCGAGATGCTCGCCGAACACTTGCGCGAGCGCGGTCTGACGGTGCTGGTGACGAGGGAGCCGGGTGGCACCCCGTTGGCCGAGGCGGTGCGTGCGGTGCTTCTCGATCCGACGCTGGATCCCGATGGCCTGACCGAGCTCTTCCTTCTCGAGGCGGCGCGGCGCGACCACGTGGAATGGGTCGTTCGACCAGCTGTGGCACGCGGCGAGGTGGTGTTGTCGGATCGCTACGCGGACTCCTCGACGGTTTACCAGGGAATGGTCCGCGGAGTGGGGGTGGAACGAGTTGTGGAGCTCAATCGCATCGCCACCGGTGGCCTCGATCCGGACCTCACCGTGGTCTTGGATTTTGACCACGAGGCTGGTCTCCTCAGGGCGCGGTCGCGCAACGCCGAGGGTGACGGGTCCGAAAGCCGGCTCGATGACGAACCGTCGGCATTTCATCGCCGGGTTCGGGAGGGATTCCTGCACCTCGCGCGGACCTCCCCTGATCGGGTGCGAGTCGTTTCCGCGGAAGGCGATTCGCACGAGGTCTTTTCGAACGTCCTTGCCGTCCTTCCCAAGGAGCTTCGATGAGCGACGAACCGGTCCGCTGGTGGGAAATCGAGATCGACGACGGGGAGCGGTGGCGAGAGCTGGTCGAGCC
This sequence comes from uncultured Thermoanaerobaculia bacterium, assembly GCA_965364305.1. GTDB lineage: Bacteria > Acidobacteriota > Thermoanaerobaculia > Thermoanaerobaculales > Sulfomarinibacteraceae > Sulfomarinibacter. Next base: position 830 of record CBDTWX010000637.1, on the reverse strand, counting down.
GGCGCTCGAGCGGCTGCTCTCGGCGCGTGACCGCGATCGACTTCCCCACGCCCTGCTGCTGGTGGGACCGCCAGGGCTCGGTCGGGAGCTGGCGGCGGTGGAGGCGGCGGTGCTGCTCGTGTGTGAGGGGGTGGAAGGGCCGTGGAGTGAGAGTAGTTGCAGCGCCCGCGTACGTGAGGGTCTGCACCCTGATGTCGAGGCGGTGCTGCCGACGGGCGCCAAACAGATCATCAAGATCGAACAGATTCGGGAGATTGTCGATTCGGCGGCAAGTCGGCCCTACGAGGGGCTGCGCCGCGTCTGGATCCTCGACGGCGTGGAGGCGGGCCGTTTCGGCACCGGGGCGGCAAACGCGTTCCTCAAGGTTCTCGAGGAGCCGCCGGAGCACGTCATCTTCATCTTGCTCGCTGCCAACCCGATGGCCGTGCTGCCGACCATCCGCTCCCGATGCCAGCAGCTGACGCTTCCCGGTTCGGTTGCGGTGGCCCGGCGTCTTTCCGGCGACCGGCTGCTGCCCGAGGTGACGGAGGCGATCCTGTCGACCGAGGAAATCGAAGACGTCGTCGAGACGATTCGTGCAAGCCTGGAAGGGGCTCTCACTGGACAGGTGCGCCAGCTGGTACGACTCCCGCACGCCGTGCCGGCCGATGTGCCGCCCCTTTGGCGACTGCCGCGGTGGCGGTGGAGATGGCGAGCGCAGCTGAATACGATTTGGCGGGAGAAGACCTGGTTCGACTGGCGGCGGATCTCTTGTCGGTGGAGCGCCGCGCTCGGGCGCTGAATCTCAACGCCACCGGACAGATGGTGTCGAGCCTTTTGCGGTGGTATCG
>CBDTWX010000636.1:0-2547 GCA_965364305.1 uncultured Thermoanaerobaculia bacterium | reverse complement strand
CCCGCCAGCCATGTCGCCGTAGAGGGTGCAATACCCCACCGCGATCTCCGACTTGTTTCCGGTGGCGAGCAGCAGCCGCCCGAACTTGTTGGACAGCGCCATGAGCACGGCGGCGCGCACCCGCGCCTGGATGTTCTCCTCGGTCACATCGCCCTCGAGATCGGCAAAGATCGGCGCCAAAACGTCGAGGTGGCTCTGAAAGATTTCGTCGACCGGGATGACCCGAAAATCGATACCCAGATTTTCGGCCAGCGTCTCGGCATCGGTCACGCTCCCGCTGCTCGAGTACCGGGTCGGCATCGCGACGCCGAGCACCTTCTCCGGCCCGAGAGCGCGCGTCGCAATGGCCGCGGTGAGCGCGGAATCGATGCCACCCGAAAGGCCGATCAGAACCTCTTCGAAACCGCACTTTCTCACGTAGTCGCGCAGACCCAGCTCGAGGGCCGCCAACGCCTCGGACTCCCGAGAGTCGGTCACTTCGCGGATCTCTCCGGCCGGCCCTGCAACACCCCTCTTCGTGCCGAGCGCCTCATCGGGCACGTCGTAGACCAGCAGATCCTCCTCGAAGTCCCTCGCCCGGGAGACCACCTGCCCGCTCCCATCGAAGACCATAGAGTGCCCGTCAAAGACCAGAGCGTCATTTCCGCCCACCTGGTTGGCATAGACGAAAAACCTGCCCGAATCCTCCGCATATCGGCGCACGAGCTCGCGTCGCTCACCCGCCTTGCCGAGCTCGAACGGACTTGCCGAAAGATTGACGAGGAGCTGGGCGCCGCGATGGATGAGTTCGAGCACCGGATCGCGGTGATAGAGGCTGCGGCCGTCGAGATCAGGATCGGCCCAGACATCCTCACAGACCGACACCCCTATCCGGACGCCCCGGAATTCCATCGGTTGTACATCGACGCCCGCTTCGAAGTACCGCATCTCGTCGAAAACGTCGTAGGTCGGGAGTAGACACTTTCGATAGCTGTCCACCACTTCACCGCGGTGGCACAGGGCAACCGCATTGTGCAGAGCTTTCCCGGTGCCCGAATCGTTGCGATCGACAAAACCGACCAGAATCCCGAGCTGTTCGTCGGTCAGTCGTGCGACCCGGTCGAGCTGTGCAAGGTTGCGGTCGACGAAGTCGTCCCGTTCGAGAAGGTCACCGGGCGGGTAGCCGGTCGTGGCGAGCTCGGTCAACACGACGAGGTCGACCGATTGGCGGCGCGCCCGCTCGACGGCCACAGTCATCGCCTCGAGGTTCGCCTCGAACGCGCCGATGGTGTAGTCGAGCTGGGCGATCGCGATGCGCACGCACTCCTCCGCGGCACCCAATATACCCCGTCTGCCGGTTCATCCGACGCGCCGGCTCGCCACCGCCGGAAACCACCTGAACACCAAACCCGCCGGCGTTGGCCAGCGGGTTGGCGAGGAAGGAGGAGAGTCGAAACGATTCTGACGTCCCTGATCTCATCTATTTCTACGGCGGCGGCGCCCGCAGCGTTTATCCACTCAGCCAACCCCTGTGTTAGCATCGATACAAGGTCGTTCACTCGGAAATCCGCTTCGGCGACAGCCTCTGAGGAGCATGAGATGGTTGAGCGTATCGGTCACTACCGCATCGTCGCAGAGCTCGGTCGGGGCGGCATGGGCATCGTCTACAAGGCTCATGAGGAGTCCCTCAACCGCTTTGTCGCGATCAAGGTCCTCGGTGAGCACCTGATCGAGGATCCGTCGCACGTCGAGCGTTTTCTGCGGGAGGCACAGAGTGCGGCCAGCCTCAACCACCCCAACATCGTCCAGATCTACGCCGTCAGCGAGGAGAAGGGCCAGCACTACTTTGTCATGGAGTACGTTTCTGGGCAGAGCCTGCAACAGATCCTGCGCACCTCGGGTCCGCTCGAGCCCGTGCAGGTGGCGCGAATAGCCATTCAGACGGCGGCCGGGTTGCAGGCGGCGCACGAACGAGGCATCGTCCACCGCGACATCAAACCAGCCAACCTCATGATCGACGATCGCGGGCTGGTTAAAATCGCCGACTTCGGGCTCGCACTGATGGGTGGAGCCGTCTCTCGGCTGACCGCCACCGGGATGTTCATGGGAACTCCCGGCTATCTCTCCCCGGAACAATGCCTCGATCAGGGTGTCGACCACCGGACGGACATCTACTCCCTGGGCGTCACGCTCTTCGAGGCGTTGAGCGGGAACGCGCCGTTCACCGCCGACAGCCCGCTTGCCCTGTTGCGTCAAATCGTCGAGGTCGAGCCGCCGGACCTCGGCGAGCTCAAACCCGAGATCGACACCGAGCTCCGCGACATCGTCGCGAGCATGATGGCCAAGGACCGAGATCTGAGATTGGCGAGCTGCAGCGAGCTGGTCGACAGACTCGAGTCCTTCTTGGATAGCCGAGGAGCCTCCGGAAACCTCCTTGGCCGGCTCGTCACGGCGTGAACTTCTGCGTGGCGTAAGTGCCCCGTTCTATTTCCCCACTCTTGAAGCGGATCGGGTTGGCATCGTTGGTCAGCCAGCGTGGCAGCATGGGGTAGATATAAAAATCAGCCC
>CBDTWX010000635.1:0-2568 GCA_965364305.1 uncultured Thermoanaerobaculia bacterium | reverse complement strand
CCTTCGTCGGGAGGAACCCTCCTCAGGATGACAGCTTGACGTGCCATACCTGTTGTCGAAGGCACGCGCATCCTCGCCATGACAATCGCAACAAATGTCATCCTGAGTGAGTCCGACTAACGAAGGATCCGTTCGACTCGCTTTGCTCGCTCAGGACAAGCCTGGGCGGGTGGGAAGATCCTGAACCCTGTATCCGGGCGGGTGGTGCCGCATCTCCAATCTTGCCTCTCGCATCTCCCATCGTCAGAACGTTCGCGCCTTGTACGAGCTGAGCACCACCGTCATCGAGCTGAGCGGCATCAGAATGGCGGCCAGCAGCGGGCTCATGTGACCGGTGATGGCGAAGCCCACCGCGACGATGTTGTAGAGCAGCGAAAACACCAGGTTGCGGCGGATCACTCCGAGGGTGCGGCGAGCCCCTTGGAGCAACTCGACCACCGGCATCAGACCGGGTTTTCCGAGAAAGACATCGGCTGCGGCCAGCACCGCCTCGGCGCCGCCGTGGACCCCGATGCCGACCGTCGCCGCCGCCAGGGCTGCAGCGTCGTTGACCCCGTCGCCGACCATGGCCACCGTGCCCTCCGCGGCCGCCCGCTGGACCGCCTCGAGCTTCTGCTCGGGATGTGCACCGCCACGGGCGTATTCGGCCCCGAGCCCCACCGTACGGGCCACCGATTGCACTACCGTCGGGTGGTCGCCGGAGAGGATTTCAAGCCGCCACCCACCGGCGCGGATGGCTGCGAGCGAGTCCGCGGTGTCGCTTCGTAGAGGGTCCCCGATTCCGGCCACAGCAACTGCCGAGCCATCGACCGCGATCACCACCGGGCTGAGACCTTTTTCGGCAAATGACTCCACCGCTGTGGCGACCGCGTCCGGCAGCCCTCCCAATATGTCCGTTGCGTGACCGGAGGAGGCCGCGACGACGCGGCGCTCGTCAAAGACCCCTGAAATTCCTGCGCCGGTGATCTCCTGCACCTCGTCGGGAGTCTCGGGCACCGCGTCGAAGGCGTCGGCCAATGCCCGAGCCACCGGGTGGGAGGAGTGCCCTTCAAGGGCGGCCACCATAGGCTTGACGCTTTCATCACCCCACCAATCGATCACCGCGAGCCGGCCCTCGGTGAGGGTCCCGGTCTTGTCGAGGATCATGCGACCTGGCCGGGCGAGGTTTTCCAGCGCGTCGCCGCCCTTGATGAGGATCTTCTTGCGGGCCGCCCGTCCGATCGCGGCGCTCACGGCGAGCGGAGTGGCGAGCCCGAGGGCGCACGGGCAACTGACGATCAGCAACGCCACCGCGTGTTCGACGGCGTGGGCCGGATCGAGCTGCATCCAGATCACCACCGTCAGGGCGGCCAGGGTGAGCACGGCGGCGACGAACCAACCCGAGATGCGATCGGCGAGCAGGACCACCGGCGCGCGGCGCTGCGCACCCTCCTCGACCAGCCGCATGAGCCGGCCGGTGCGGGTGTCCTCGCCGGTGGAACGGACCTCGATCAGCAGCCGTCCGCCGAGATTGACCGTTCCGGCGTGGACGGGATCTCCGGTGGTCACCTCTTCCGGCAGCGACTCGCCGGTCAGCAGCGAGCGGTCGAGGGTCGACGAGCCCTCGATCACAACCCCGTCGGCCGGCAGAGAATCTCCGGCCCGCACCTCGACCATCGAGCCCGGGGTCAACGCCTCGAGCGGCACCTCCCGGACGCCGTCCGACTCCACCAAACGCGCGGTCGAAGGGGCGAGGGAGAACATCAGCTCGGTGGAGCTCGCCGCAGCGCGCTGCTGCCGACGCTGCAGGAATCGCCCAACGAGGAGGAAGAAGATCAGAGCGGTCACCGAGTCGAAGTAGATCTCGCCGCTGCCTCGAATCGTGTTGATTGCGCCCTGGGTAAACCCGGCCAAAATACCGATGGCTATCGGAAGGTCCATGTGGAGAGTCCGTGTGCGGAAGGCGCCCCACGCGCCCCGGAAAAAGACCGCGGCGCACCACCCAACCGACGGGACGGCCAGAGCGAAGCTGACCCAACGGAACAGCGTCCGGTACTCGTCGGTGATGCCGTGAAAATGGCCGCCGTAGAGCGCGAAGGCGATCAGCATGACGTTGCCCGCGACCGCCCCGGCGACGGCGATCCGGATCAGCAGCCCGCGCTCCTCACGGCGTGCCAGGTCGCGCGCTTCCACCCCCCGGAACGGGTGCGGCAGATAGCCGATCGAGTCGAGGAAACGCGCCACCTGCGACAGCTGGATGGTTTCCGGGTCCCAGGTGACGCGCGCCAACGAGCGGGCGAAATCTAAGCGTACCTCGGTAACTCCGGACATCACCACAGTCAGCTTCTCGACCAACCACACGCAGGCTGCGCAGTGAACCCCCTCGAGGTAGAGCTCGACGGTCGCCCGCCCCGAAGCGTCCCGTGGGCAGTACAGCCGGTGAAACGCCGGGTCGTCGAACTCGGCAAAGGACTTGCCCGAGCTGGATGCCGCTTGCTGTGGAGCGTCGACCCGGGTCCTGATGTCGTAGTAGCGGTCGAGCCCGTGCTCGTGGATCACCTGGTAGGCAACCCGGCAGCCGTTGCAGCA
>CBDTWX010000634.1:0-2574 GCA_965364305.1 uncultured Thermoanaerobaculia bacterium | reverse complement strand
TGGTCTCCGGCATGGTAATCATAATCACCGCCGCACTGTTCGTTGCAATAGCGACATGTCGTTTGAGATGTTCCTCGATCTGTTTTATATGCCCCGGAGGGTAAACAGGCACCGGCACCCCACCTGCCAGAAGAACGCCGAAAAAGGCGTCAAAGAACTCCACGCAGGTCGGATATACGAGCGCTATACACTCGCCCCCGCGGACCCCGGCATCCTGCAAACCCCCAGCAACCCGTCGGGCGCGCCGCACGATCTCGGACCAGGGGTACCACTGGGCTCGCTCCTGACGATCGAGAAGCCTCAGCCCCGCGTTCGGGTACCCTGCCGCACGTTCCAGGAGACTGACGAGGGTTTGCGTTTCAGCCATCGAGGTGCTCCTCGACCGCTGTGATGAGATCTCCAACGGTGATGATGCCAGCCTCCTCATCCAGACACACCCGAAAGTGATTCTCCACCTCGAGGGCGAGCGTCAGGCTCTTGATCGAATCGAGCTCGAGGTCCTCCACCAGCCGGAGCTCGGGAGTCAGCGGTTCTTTCCACCCGAGATGGACCCGAGCGACTTCGGCGATTCCGGCGAGAATCTCCTCTCTCTGAAGGCCCATCATGCCTCACCTTCGCTCGCCCCGGTATCCCGAGAACCGCGGCCCAGTGCCCGGTCCTCGACCGCGACTCGAGCTCTCAATACCAGGAGATTCGCGACGCTGAAGATCGCCGCGGTCGCCCACGCGGTGTGGAGCATGGGGATCGCGGCGATCTCCAGCACCACCGCGACATAGTTCGGATGACGCAGCCAGCGGTAGGGACCCTCAGTGATCAGCTCGCCGTCCGGCAGGACCATGACTCGAGTTGTCCAACGATCCCCGAGGGTCGCCAGGACCCACCAACGAAGCACGAGCGCCGCCACCAGCACGGCAAGGGCCACGGCCGCGATCTCAGGTCTCCAGGGCCTGCGGAGCAGCCACACCTCGGCGACACAGCTCAGCAAAAAGGCCGTGTGCATTGCCACCATCCACGGGTAATGGGCGGCGCCGACCTCGCGCGCACCTCTGGCCCGCAGCGCGAGCAGATGCCTGTTCGAGATCCGCAGCTCCCGTAGGCGTTGCAGAGCCACCACGACGATCAGCAGTGTGAAGACCACGCGAGAATCAATGCCGAGCGCCATCTGGTTCACGACTTTCCCCATTGCAGCAGGACCAGCTCTGAACAGAATCCCGGACCCATCGCCGACATCAGACCCCAACTTCCCGGTGGGGGCGGCGTCTCGAGCATCTCCTCGAGCACCAGGAGCACCGAGGTCGACGACATATTGCCGACCTCCTTCAAGGTACGCCAGGCGCCGGCAAAGGCCTCGCGCGGAAGCTCGAGCGCTTCCTCCATCGCCTCGAGAACCTTGGGCCCACCGGGGTGGGAAATCCATGCGGAGATATCCCCTCGTTTCAATCCGTGCTCCGCAAGGAACCCGTCGACATCATGCCGAAGGTGTCGGCGCACCATCTCGGGAACCTCGGCGGAGAGGACGACCTTGAAACCACGCTCCGACACATCCCAACCCATGACCTCTTCGGTTTCAGGATAAAAGGCCGACCGGCTGTCGACCACCCTGGGGCCCGAGCTTTCACGATGATGTCCCACCAACACCGCGGCAGCCGCACCGTCACCAAAGAGGCCCGAGGCGATCAGATTCGGCACAGAAAGATCTTCCCGCTGCAGGGTCAGCGAGCAGAGCTCGACCGAGAGCAGCACCGCCACCTCACCCGGGTGACCCTTGAGGTAATCGGCCGCGCGGGCGACCCCGGCGGCACCCGCGAGACAACCGAGCCCAAAGATCGGCACGCGCTTGACCCGCGCCGGCAGGCCGATAGAATTCACCAACCTCGCATCGATCGACGGAGTCGCCACACCGGTGACCGTCACGAAGTAAAGTGTGTCAACATCCTCAACGTTCAGCTCGGCACGGTCAAGTGCACCGAGCACCGCCTCACCGCCAAGCTCCAGAGCAACCCGAATCCAGTGATCGTTCGCCTGACCCCACGTTGCGAGCTTTGGATATTCCTCGATCGGCAGCGCCAGATGACGGCCACCGACCAGTACGTTTTTGTGGAGCTCCTCTAACCGTCGCAGGTTGAAGTACCGGGTCGACCACTCCTCACGAAAGGCTGCCAGAAGGGCCTCCTGATCGTAGTAGTTCTTCGGCAAAGCCGAGGAGACGGCGGCGATCTTCACTCGAAAATATTCCCGATCTTCTTCACTCTTATGAGTGTTCGAATTCTGCGATTCCGGACAATCGTATCAACAGATATTCGATCCAACATCTTCTGCGTCCCAGGAATTGCCGGCTCTCACCACGTATCAGCCGAAGCGAACACCGCGATCGCAGCTGCGGTGGCTGGAGCCGACCGAGCTCTGGATGTTGAAGAACACTCCGTGCTGACGGGTCCCATTATTCGGTTTCGAAGGCACCACGTCTCCGGAGCTTGATCTGAGCCACAACCGCAACCATACACGCCAGAAACATGAAAGCTGAACCTGTCGCTGACCCTGATGCTATCCCTGCCACTGATTTCCGCCGCTGCC
>CBDTWX010000633.1:0-2597 GCA_965364305.1 uncultured Thermoanaerobaculia bacterium | reverse complement strand
CCATGAACGGATCGGGCACCTCCGAGGAGCAGATCGACGAGATGATCCAGGACTACCTGAGGGCGTTCAATGCGGGTGATTACAAACGCGTGGCCTCCTATTGGGCCGAGGACGGGGTCCACCTGCCTCCAATGGGGCCCGAGGTCCGCGGTCGAGCCGCACTCGAGGAGTTCTATCGTCAGTCTTCTGAAACCATGAAGGCCCAGATCTTCGACCACACCTATGAGTGTCGATTTGCCGGAGACCACGTCGTTGTCCGCGAGAGCTTCAAGGTCTCCGCTCAGCCCCCCGGCCAAGAAGCCATGACTCTGCCGGGAAAGGGAATGTGGGCGGCAACGAAAGAGGCCGACAAGGTCTGGAGGACCTATTGGGCGTTGGCGAGGCTCGACCAGGCCTAGCCGGGCAACGACTTCGGCTTCATCAAGTTGTCTTCCATCATCTTGAGCTCGTCGATGCCGGAGATGATGATCTCGGGGTCCACTGCAAAGGTCTCTGAGGGCGCCTTGTCGCGGTAGTCGATTTTTGACAGCACAAACTTGATGCAGTTCAGCCGAGCCAGTTTCTTGACGTCGGAGCGTACGATCGTCCACGGCGCCAGAGTGCGGTTGCTCTCCGACAGCATCTGGAACTTCCTGACGGTGTACTGGTCCCAGAGCTTTTGCGCCTGTTCATCCACCGGCGAGATCTTGTATTGCTTCAGAAGATCGCCGTGCCGCGATTTGAACCTGCGGAGCTGTTCCTTCTTGGAAACCGAGAAGTAAAACTTGAAAAGCTTGATACCGCCCTTGACCAACATCCGTTCGAAGAGCGGTACGTCCTTGAGAAAGCGCTTGTTCTCTTCGTCGGTGCAAAAGCCCATGGCGGGCTCGACCATGGCGCGGTTGTACCAGGAGCGATCGAAGAAGACGATCTCGCCGGCCGCCGGCAGGTGGGCCACGTAGCGCTGAAAATACCACTGGGTGCGTTCCTTGTCGCTCGGCTTTTCGAGCGCCACCACCCGCGCGCCGCGGGGGTTCATGTGCTCGGTGAATCGCTTGATGGTGCCGCCTTTTCCGGCAGCATCGCGGCCCTCGAAAACCATCACGATCCGCATGCCATCCGACCGGACCTGGGATTGCATCTTCATGAGCTCGATCTGGAGATCGTGAAGCTGCCGTTCGTACTCGAGCGTGGTTTTTTTTACCCACACCGGGACCCGGTCCTTGCCTTTCTTTTTTTCACTTTCCTTGTGCGCCGTGTGCTCGCGGAGCTTCACTCGACCTGGAGCGGGCGAGGTGTTTGCCGCCGAAGTCTTGGAGCTCGGTTTTTTCTTTTTCGAAGAGTTTCCCATCATCAACCCTCGGTCACTAGTATAGGGTGCAGCCCGTCCTCAACGGATGAACTTGCCGCTTTTTCGCTTTTGTTTCTGCATGATCTTGAGCTCCTTGTCGCCCCTGATGACGATTTCCGGGTTGGGGGTGAAATCGAGGGTCCGGCTTCGCCCCGCATACCTGATCTGACTCAGGATGAGCTTGATGGTCTCGAGCCGAGCGAGCGCCTTGTCGTCGGAACGGATGACGAACCACGGCGTCATCGGTGTGTGCGTCTTCTTCAACAGCCGGTACTTCATCTGGGTGAATTCGTCCCACGACTCCTGGGCCTGGAGGTCGACTTCGCTCAACTTCCACTGTCGCAGGGGGTCGTTCTTCCGTCGTTCGAAGCGCCTCGCCTGCTCCTCCTTCGTGACCGAAAAGTAGAGCTTGATGAGAATTGTCTTCTGGTCCGCGATGATCCGTTCTTCGTAGCCCACGACCTTGTCCATGAAGCGCTTGTACTGCTGCTTGGTGCAGAATCCCATGACCGGTTCAACCAGCGCCCGGTTGTACCAACTCCGATCGAAGAGAACGATCTCACCGGCGTGCGGGAATTGCTCGATGTAGCGCTTCATGTGCAGTTCGGTTCGCTGATGAACGGTTGGTTTTCCGAGAGCGATCACACGGTAGCGTTTTTCGTTCATGAAACGCACTACTCGCCGGATGGTGCCGCCTTTGCCGGACGCGTCCCTTCCGTCGAAGAGAATGATGGCCTTTCGGTCGGTACGTTCGACATGCTGCTGGAGCTTGATCAGCTCGGCCTGGTAGGGCTTGAGAATCTCGGACCGGAAGTACTTGGTGAGTGCCGCGTCGACCACCTCCTTGCGGTCCTTCTTCTTCATGCCCTTGTGCACCGCCTGAATCTGATCGATGATCGTCAGGGCATCACCGAGGGGCTCGATCCTCTCGACGACCGTGCGGATCCTGGATGTGGATCCCTCCATCAGATCCGGTTCGGTCGAGATGTGTTTTTTCGCTGATTTGGTTCCCATGAGCATACCGTCCACCACACTGGAAATCGGTCCGCCAGTATAGTCGAACCGGCACAACTCCGAGCACACCCCGGACCGAAACCTCAGGGATAGTGGGTGTCGGGCGGTTATCACTATCCCCGAGACGGGCCCGACCGTCACTCGTATCGGAGGGCTTCGAGCGGGTCCATTTTCGCGGCTCGCCGGGCGGGCAGGTAGGTGGCGAGCAGCGCCACGCCGACCATGAGGACCGACGCCAGACCAAAGGTGAGCG
>CBDTWX010000632.1:0-2598 GCA_965364305.1 uncultured Thermoanaerobaculia bacterium | reverse complement strand
GAGCACGACTCGCTGTGGGACCCGATCATCGGGAATCTGCCCGACGGCCAAGGTGACGAACGCCACCTCGAGAGCCTCGACCTCGACATGAACGAGCTGCGCCCGTTGCCGAAGCTTTATTACCGTTACCAGGGTTCGCTCACCACGCCGCCGTGCTCCGAGGGCGTGCAGTGGATCGTGATGGCTGAAAAGCGGCAGATCTCGCCAGAGCAGATGGCGGCGATGGTCTCGCGACTCGACGACAACAACCGCCCGGTGCAGCCGCTCGGCGACCGCAAGATCGGGTTGGTGGGCGGATGACGGAGAAACCGCAGATCACGCAGATGAACGCGGATGGACCAGCTTTGCCGGCTGTTACTGGATGCTTGATGCTGCAAGGGAGCTGCCCGCGGTCAGGGCGGCATCTTGAGATCAACGGAGGGGAAATATGTTGCGAACCGGCCCTTGTCGGCGGTTGCGAGCTCCCACCCCATGATCTGGGCGTGAGCACCGATGAAGAAGTCGGGCAGCGGCATGCTCGTGGCTGCGTTACCGGTTTTCGAGTCCCGTCGTTTCAGATACCGACGGTACGCTTGTGCGCAGACATCGGCGGCCGCAACGGGCACATCGAGGATCTCGACGCCCCAGCTCCGGATGCGGTCGGCGACGGTCGCCGGGTCGGCGTCTCCGACACAGATCTCGGCCAGGCTGACTGCGTTGATGCTCGCACCGTCACCTGTCACCGCGTCGGCGATCGTCTCTCTCGCCCACTCGCGCCGCGGCGAGTCAGCGTCGGACGCGTAAATCAGAACGTTCGTGTCGAGCAGAATCATGGCTCACGGGTCAGCTTGCGCATCTCTTCCCACCCCATGGTCAGACGAAGCGGCGCATTGCCCATGGCCTCCAGACATGAACTCCTGGTCATACGTTCGGCGCGCTCCGGTTTTTCGAGCCGGATCAGCAGGAATCGTCCATCCTCCTGCTCTTGGATGTCGAAAATGTCTCCGGGCCGGCCGTTCGGCAGCACGATTCGTTTCTTGGAGTCGACCTTTGCTGTGCCCATGGTGGGATTATCCCACTCGGTAAATTGCCTGTCAACACTCTTCAACGGCTGGGACCCTCTCTCCGGGACCGCCTCCCGGCCTTCGACCGTTGGAGCCGGATATGTGAGGCAGGACAGCCTTTTGCCGACGTGGCGGGTTCCGGGCGAGTGTGCGGATCCAGCATCCAGCATCGAGCATCGGGTGTGATGGGAGGTTGCTATGTCTGACCAAACCTACCGCGGCACCGCCAGGAGCCAGCTCGAACGGTTGGCGACGCTCACCGACGTGGTCTACGCGGTGGCGCTGGTGCTCATCATTCAGTGGCTGCCGTTGCCCGAGGAGAGCCACGCCGAGGGTGCGGTGTGGCTGATCGACCTCTGGGCCGAGCACTCGCAAAACATCGTTGCGGTGGTGATTGGTTTGGTGTTCTCGATCATGTATTGGATCCGCTCCAATACCCTGATGACTGCGCTTGACCGTACCGACGGGGTGCATACGGGCTTTTCGATCGCCTCGGTGTTCTTCCTGCTGCTGCTTCTTTATGTCGTGCGGGTGAGCGCCGAGGTCGCGGCGCCGAGCCGCAGGGCGGGGGAGAGCATCGCTGTCGCCTTCATCGGCATTGCCGCGGGCGCCGCATGGTGGTGGGCTCGTCGCAAGGCTCTCGTCCGTGAAGGAATCTCGAAGGAGGAGATGCTCAGCGTGCAGCTCGAGGCCTTTACCGAACCCATGGCGGCCCTGGTGACCCTGCCCTTTGCCTATGTCGGCGAGCTGGCGTGGAACCTGGCGTGGTTCGCCTACATTCCGATCGCGGCTTTTTTGCGCCGTCGGGGCGAGAACAGACAGGAGCAGTTATGATTCCGAGGCGAGACTCAGACCACGAAGGAGGATATATGTCCGTGTTCCCAAATCGGTGTGCATTGATGATTGGGGTTCTTTCCGTGGCGATGGTGGTGGTTTCGGCCGCGCCGGCCGAAGCGCAGCGCGATTTCGAACCCCTCTTCGACAAGTTCAACCTCAAGCTCGAGGGAAGCTGGGTCGCGCTCACGACCGAGATCCGGCTCGACTCCGAGGTTCTGGGCACGGGCACGACCCTCAGCTTCGAGGACGACCTCGATCTCGATAGCGGGAAGACGATACCGACACTCGCCTTCGAGTGGCAGATCGCGCGGAAGCACAAGCTCGGTTTTCGGTGGCAGGACATCAGCCGCGACTCGTCGGCGCAGACGCTGACCGAGATCCAGTGGGAGGACGAGGTCATTCCCATCGATGCCAACGTCACCCTCGGCTTCGACATCACCCAGGCCTTTATCGACTATGCCTACTATCCCTGGGTCAAGGACCGCTGGGCGGCGGGCTTTGGCATCGGCCTCCGGTGGATGGACCTCCAGGCGACCCTCGCCTGGCGAGAAGAGAACGTCGATGAGGAGGGCAGCAGCGACGTCAAGGCCACCGCGCCCTTGCCGTACATCTACTTCGAGTACCGTCGCCTCTTCTCCGACAACTGGCGCTTCATCACCGGTCTCGGCTGGCTGTACGTCAGCATCGAGGACATCAGCGGCGGCCAGTTGATCGGTCG
>CBDTWX010000631.1:0-2610 GCA_965364305.1 uncultured Thermoanaerobaculia bacterium | reverse complement strand
CAGCTCCGGATTTCGGATTTCGGATTTCGAATTTGCCGCCCACCACCCAAAGAAAACGCAAAGGCGCCAAGGCGCAAAGACGCAAAGGATTTGTCGAGAGTCTTGGCCTATGCTTCTGAGGCTGATTTCTGTCGCTGTTGCTGACTGCTGTTCCTGAAGCTGTCTACTGCCGCTGGCGCTGTTTCCTGCCGCTGGTACTGATTGCTGCCGCCGGGTTCACGCTATGGTCTGGCGGATCCCCGGCTCTCCGCCATGACGTGACATCGACCGCCAGGACTGGCTCCGCGCCGGTGTACACTCGCGCCGTGAGCACGATGTGGCTTGTCCGTTGGTCCAAGAAGGTGCTCAGTGTCCTCGAGGGTGCGCACCTGACCCTCAAACAGACCGAACACATATACATGGTGCTGGTGTCGATTGTGATCGGGCTGCTCGGAGGTCTGGGCGCAGTCGGCTTTCGCGAGTCCATCCGCCTCTTCCAGGAGTTCTTCTGGCATGCAGACAACCCCACGCTGGCCTATCTTCATGGTCTGCCGTGGTGGTGGAAGGTGCTCGCGCCGGCCTCCGGAGGGCTGATCGTCGGTCTGATCATTGCCCGTTTCGCGGCCGAGGCAAAGGGCCACGGGGTACCCGAAGTCATGGAGTCAGATCGGAAGAGCACACGTCTGAACTCCAGTCATGGAGTCGGTGGCGCTTCACGGCGGACGCATCCGTCCCCGGGTCGTCATCGCCAAGCTTCTCGCATCCGGAATCTGCATCGGCTCGGGTGGTTCGGTGGGGCGCGAGGGACCGATCGTTCAGATCGGCTCGGCTCTGGGTTCGACTATCGGGCAATGGTTGGGCGTCGGAGAAAGGCGGCTTCGGACCCTCGTGGGGTGCGGCGCGGCTGCCGGGATCGCGGGGACCTTCAACGCGCCAGTCGCCGGGGCGCTGTTTGCGGTCGAGGTCATCCTCGGCGATTTCGGAGTGACCCAGTTCTCACCGATCGTCATTTCGTCGGTCGCAGCGACGGTTGTCAGCCGTCACTATCTGGGTAATTTTCCGGCCTTCGAGGTCGCGCCCTACAGCCTCGTCAGCGCAACTGAGCTTTTTGCGTACGGGGTGCTCGGGATCATCGCCGGACTGGCCGCTTTGGCCTTCATCCGCGTGCTGTACCGCACCGAGGATCTGTTTGACGGTTTACCGTTTCCCATTCCCGTCAAGGCCGTCACCGGTGGCATCCTGGTCGGTTTGATCGGGGTGTGGCACCCGGAGATCTTCGGGGTCGGCTACGAGGCCATCAACGAGGCGTTGAGCGGTCATCTCGTGTGGCAGGTTCTCATCGTTCTTGCCGTGGTGAAGATCCTCGCAGTGTCGGTAACGATCGGTTCGGGCGGCTCGGGCGGAGTATTTGCACCTTCGTTGTTCATCGGCGCCATGACAGGTGGTGCGGTCGGAACGGTGGTTCATAACCTGTGGCCGGATCTGACAGGAGATCCGGGCGCATACGCATTGGTCGGGATGGGTGCGGTGGTTGCGGCGGGAACCAATGCTCCGATCACCGCGATCGTGATCATCTTCGAGCTCACCGGCGATTATCGAATCATCCTGCCGCTGATGATCAGCTGCATCATTGCGACGCTGCTGGCGACGCAGCTTCAGAAGTCTTCGATCTACACCCTCAAGCTGCTGAGAAGGGGCGTCGACATCCGCGGGGGTCTGTCGGCCAATGTGCTGAGCCACCTTTCGGCGCGAGAGGCGATGCGGTCGGAGTACGTCGAGGTTGGGCCGGGCGATGCACTGATACCGGTTCTTTCCCATTTCGTCGAACACCCCGGCGAGACGGTCTTTGTGGTGGACAAAGATCGACGTTTTCTAGGTGAGATCACCATCGACGATGTGCGACCCGTCCTCACCGAACCCGAAGCGGTTGCGCCCCTGGTCATCGCTGCCGATATGATGCGCGAGCGTGGATTTCCCGTCTTCAGCCCAGACGACGGACTCGACGAAGTTATGCGACGATTCGGCGGGTATCGATTCCAGGCGCCAGTGCTGGAGGATGGTCGACTGGTAGGCACAGTCTGGCCGCACGACGTGATCGAGTGTTACAACGCGGAGATCGTCAAACGCGATATGGCCTCGAGCATCGCCCTTTCGGTCGGCAAAGGTACGGTGACCAGTGCGATACCCGGAGTTCGCGGGGTCAACTTGGTTGAGATCGCAGTCCCCGCCAGCTATTTCGGCCGGACACTCAAAGAGGTCGGGATTCGCCGGCGCTTTGGCGTCACCGTGTTGTTGATCAAGCGCAGGATCAGCGGTGAGGAACAGATCATCGATCAGCTTCCAGGCGCGGATTACGTCTTTTGTGAGGGCGACGTCATGTTGGTCATGGGGGCCGCGGAGCGACTGGAACGTCTCGAGAGGTCCGGCTGAATCTCCAACCCTTACAACGTTCTGACATTCTAACGTTCGGCTTATCCGGGAAAACGTGAGGTCGAGAGAGGCGGAGAGCCAGCGATCAGGTTCAGGGGCAGGAATCAGCAACAGCGACAGATGGCAGGTGCAGTGGGCAGTAGTCAGGGGCAGCGGTCAGAAGCAGGAATCAGCATCAGTGACGGTGTCGGCGTCAACGAG
>CBDTWX010000630.1:0-2626 GCA_965364305.1 uncultured Thermoanaerobaculia bacterium | reverse complement strand
CCCGGTCCCCAAGCCCTCCCTGCCGCGGTACAATCCCGCCGATGAAGTACTCAGCAGCTCGACATGTTGCACCTATGGCTTTCTCTGTGCTCAGTTTTTTCGCATTCGTGGCGGTGCCTTTCCCCGCACCTGCCGCGGAGCTCATGGTCGATGGTCCGGTGGAGCGAACCCTTCCGTCGGGCGCGCGGGCCGTTTTGTGGCCGCGCCCCGGGTCAGGTACGGTTCTGGTGACGGTGGCCGTGCCGGCCGGATCACAGGACGAACCTGAGGGAATGGGTGGGCTCTCCCACTATCTCGAGCATCTGTTGTTCGACGGTTTTGACGATCTTGACGAGCGTGGCGTCACCGAGTCGTTCGAGCGCCTAGCCGCCTACATGAATGCCTTCACCCGCGAGCAGACGACGGTCTACTTCGCGCTCGTACCTCGCGACGATGCCGCGGCGGCAGCCAACCTCATGGCCGGTATGCTCACCCGTTCGAAGATCGAGCCGGCCACCTACGAAAAAGAGAAAAAGGTGATTCTCGAGGAGTTGGCAAAAGACCACGCCTCGGCCAACGGGATCACGGAGGAGAAGTTGCGATCGATTCTGTGGGCGGCCACCCCGCTCGAGCATCCGGTAGGAGGCACGGTTCAATCGGTCGAGGCAACGACCCGCGACGAGGTCATCCGGTACTGGAAGACGCGCTACGATCCGTCGGGCTTCCGGTTGCTGATCACCGGCGATATGGCGGTCGAGGGACTCGAGGAGGTTTTGGTTCCCTTTGCCGAGCTTCGACGGTCGACCACACCACCGCCGAGGAGCGAGATGATGGAGTGGCCGGGCTGGGGGCGTTGGTCGGCGGCCGAAGCGCCAAAGACACCGGGCGGCGGTGGGATGCCGGTGATGGGGCCGGGTCACGGGATGCCCGGCAAAATCGACTCTCCTGCCGGCGGTACGATGGTAACTGTGGTTGCGGCGCCTGATGCACTCGCGACATCGGGAACCGAACTCGAGATCATAGCGCGATGGTTGGCGGATGTTGACGGACCCCTTGCCGCCGCACTGAAACCGGAGTGGGCGCGCGAGATCAGCGTTGCCCGGTCGCCGCGCGAACCTCGTGATCTGCTCGAGATCCGAATCGAGGCCCAGGCCGGGGTCGATCCCGAAGGCCTTCTCGCCCGCCTCAGTGGTGCATTGGATCTGGCGGCAGCGGGGCCAGATGACGCAACGGTGATGTCCATTCAAAAAGCGTGGTCGGGCGAGCGCGCACTCTCCGACCAACGGCTGCATTACGCGGCCGTGTTCTTCGGTGATGCGCTGGCGGCGAACCGTGGTCGGTTGGCCGATTCCGTGGCGCCACCCGAGGTGGCTCCGGCCGAGGTTCGCTCGACTGCTGCCGCTCTGCTCGAAGATGCTGGAGCGCGGTCGCGCGCGGCCTGGCTTGGCGAGGGTGGCCCCGACGGTTTCGTCGAGCTGCCCGATCGAATTGCTCCGGTCGTTCAGCCTACCGATGCGGGCCTGAAGCCGGGTCCGATGAACAGCCTGGTCGCCGCCCTGGAAAACGGTCTGATAGTGGGTATTCTTCCGGAGACGGGGAGCGCGGTTTTCGGCATCCACCTGCTGGTGTCCGATCGCACTCTGAACGAACCCCAGGAAGCCCCCGGCGTGGCCGATTTGATTCACCGGTTGCTCCCAGGTGGTACGGTCCTGGGAGACAGTGGTGATGTCGCGAGCCGGCTCCAAAGGGCGGGGATCGAACTCAAGGCGGCGGGTTCCGCGATGATTCCGTTCGACAATCGCTATCACGTGCCGGACTTTTCGTATGTCCGATTGGAGGGCCCCGCGGCGAATTTCGAGCTGGCGATCGGTATGTTGGCTGAGATGCTCCGGGTTCCGGCGTGGGACGACGAGGGTTGGCGATCCGCCACCGGCAGCCATCGCGAGGCGAAAAAAGCCGACAACCGAGGGTCGGACAAGGCGCGCCAGCTTTTCTTCGCTTCGCTCCTGGGACCGGAACATCCGCTTGCCAAGACCGTGTCCGGTCCGTTGGACGTAGAGGCTGCAGATCCGGAGGCGGTGAGGGAGATCTGGGGAAGTTGGCCGGATGGATATTTCTCCCCTGACAAACTCCTGTTGACGATTGCATCGCCGCTGACCGCCACTCAAACCGTCGAGATCGTCGAGGATTCCTTCTCTGGAGGAGAGAAGACCGCTCCCCGCCGGGGGCCATACCCCAAACCGCAACCGCGACTCGAGGAGACCGAGGTCGAGGTTGGCGACGCTCCCCAGGTCACGCTGTTGTGGGGGCGGATCGTGGAGGTTGATGCGGAGGACCGCGCACCGATGCTGGTGGCGATGGACGCGTTGTCAGACCGTATGACGGCGGTGATCCGCGAGCGGGAAGGACTGGCCTATCGGTTGGGGGCCGGGGTGCGACATCTCCCCGGTGGCGGATGGATTCTCTCGGCCACCGTTGGTACGCGGCCTGAAAACAAAGAACGGGTGACAGCCCTTCTCGAGGAATTGGTGGCTGGGCTCGCTGGCGAAGCTCTATCTGCCGCAGATCTCGGACGTCTGCACGCTCGGCACCGGCGGACTCGCATGTTGCGGACGCTGTCGGCGGCATCACGGGCCTACCGGCTTGG
>CBDTWX010000629.1:0-2635 GCA_965364305.1 uncultured Thermoanaerobaculia bacterium | reverse complement strand
ATACTTGCGCTTCGCCGCCCTCGTCACGAAACCTGGTGAGAAGTACGGGCTAGGATTTCGAATTTCGAATTTCGAATTTGACCCCCGCCCACCCATCTCGAATGAGCAATGAGGGACGAGGAATCAGGAATGCCGCCCTCCCCCCCTGATTCAAGATGCAGGTTGCAGGTTGCAGGGGTGAGGGTGGTTGGCGCTGGTGGATGCCGCTGACAGCTGTCACTGATCTCAGCCGCTGTGCCTGCCGCTGATCACTGTCTCTGTTGGTTGACCCTGTCACCTGTCGCCGAACACCGTGACTGGCCCTGTCCCTGTTTCCGTTGCGGTGCAGGCGTCTCGCCTGCACATGTGCACGCGGGACGCTTGCACCACAAATGGGCAGCACACAGCATCGGATCTCCGCGAGGAACCCTGAGGGCCCGCGGATGGGCGGGTGGACACCCGAAACTCGAAACTCGAAATGCTGGTGCCGCGTTGCGGTAGTTTTTGCCGCGACGGGACTATCTTTCATTTGCGCGTATGCGATAACGTTCCGGTGGAACTTTTGGAGGAGGAATCGCTCGTCATGCTCAGGACAGATCCAATCCGTTGTACCTACTGTGACGCCGTCCAGGTCTGGTCGGCGGAGCAGACCGATCGAACCATGATCGGAGAGGTCCACAGTTGCCCGACGTGCGGGCAACAGACACATACCTGCGACGACCACGCCGCCCACGAGCTCGGGGCCGACGACACCATGCACTGGATCTCCGCCGAGCCGCTTTACTGACGTTGTGTGGGGCAGCGTCAGTCGAAAGGCAGGTCACGTGCCGGAATGACGTGGAGGTGGACGCGGTCGTCCCGCGGCGCCGAGTCCTTGAAGCTCTGTTCCATCTCCGGACCAAGAAGCGTGACATCTTCGGCCGCGACGACAATTCGAAGTCGATCGAAGCCTCCCCGATGACGCTCGACAGTAGCGGCAGCAACTACAGCGCCGAGAGCCTCGGCAGCCGATCGGGGATCGTTACCCGCCTCGATGACGTAGACCAACAGCCGCCCACCCACGTCGATTCGAGTCAGCCGCTCCTCGTGTTGGTCGGCGAGATCGGATCGCGAATATCGAATGCACTCGAGAACGTCGTCCGGGCAGCCGCACCCGAGGGTCGAGCGGATGAAGCTGCGCAGGCGAGCTGTTTGCACGGTCGTCACCGCTCGATTGTATCGCCGCCGCCCGCCCACCCGTCCGCTGAGTTACCGCAGATCGCGCAGATGGACGCAGATTTCTGACCCCGGTCTCGGCCGCTGTTTACCGACGCTGACGACTGTCGCTTTCCCTGCTGCTGATCTTTTCGCTGGATCTTGCATCGACAGGGGATTCGATCACGATTCCGAGCACGAGCACGATTACGAAATCAGGCACGGAGACGGAGACGGGCTCGGGGTGGGGCCGGTAGGCCCTCATCCCCTCATCCCCTCAACCCCCGGGCCCCGCGTGAGCGAGGGGCCGGGTGCGCCTAAACTGGATTCGTGAACATCGCCGCCGGCAAGGCGTTTCGGGAACGTGCCCGCTATGAGGCCGATCGGTATGGCTCGGACTCGTGGGTCTTTGTGCGTGAGCTGCTGCAGAATGCGCGCGACGCCGGGGCGAAGACCGTGCGTTTCGAAACCACCCGGACCGCCGGCAAGGAACGGGTCAGCTGCCGGGATGACGGTTCGGGGATGACCTTCGCGCACGCCCGACGGTTTCTCTTCACTTTGTACGCCTCTTCAAAAAGGGGGCGCTCGAAGACTGCCGGTCGCTTTGGAATCGGATTCTGGTCGGTCCTTCGATTCTCTCCCCACACGATCATCGTGAGATCGCGAACGCTTGACGATGGTGGGTGGCAGGTCCGGCTCGACGGCGCGCTCGCTCAGGTGGTGCGCGAAGAAGCGACGATGATGGTGGGTACTGAGGTGGTACTCGAGCGTCCGGTATCAGAGATCGATCTCGAGGAGCGGGTGCGTCGCGCTGTCCTCAGAGACGCTCCCTTTCTGAGTCGTCGCGACCCGAGTGACAGCCCTCTCGAGGTCCTGGTCGACGGACGGCTGGTCAGGGCCGAACCCGATCTTCCGGCGCCCAGCCTGAGTTTTCGCCGCCGTGGGCTTCGGGGCGTCGTTGGCCTCGGCGCCGAGCCGAAAGTCGAAGTCTTCGCCCACGGCCTTCGGGTGCGTGATGCCTCCGGTCTCGACGAGCTGCTGCTATCCGATCGGCGGAAGGAACCGCCAACACTGTCGGTCACCGACGGGCTGGCGCCTCGGGTGATCATCGACAGTCGCGATCTCTCGGTGCTCATGGCACGGGGAGACGCACGGGAGGATCGGGCACTACGCCGTCTGGTGGCGATCGGCCACCGTGAGCTGGGCCGTCTGGTTCGGGCCGAGCTCGACCGTTTTGCGCGGCCCAGCCTCCGGACTCGAATCGTAGAAAGATTGGGTGACCTGTGGTCGGCGCCACGAGCTCGGTGGGCTGTGGCGGCGTGCGCCGCGATTGTCGTGTCGATCGGTGTCGGGTGGTTCGGTATGGGCCCGATGTCGAGAAATCGCGGCGCGTCGATCGGCCGGATCGTCCCGCGAAGAGACCCGGTAACAGCGCCTGCCGTGCCCGTGCCATACCGTGGAC
>CBDTWX010000628.1:0-2655 GCA_965364305.1 uncultured Thermoanaerobaculia bacterium | reverse complement strand
CCAACGACACCGGGATAGGAAAAAGTACGCCCTTGACATCCCCCTTCATAGAAGGAATCTATGGCTTCGCTTTCGAGAGAGCACTGCCTGCACACATCCCACAGATTTCTCGACTCGGCCCGAAGCCTCGCTCGAAATGACACCTTTTGCGTCGCGAGTTCTGGGGGTGGGCGTGCGGCATTCCGAATTCCGAATTCCGAATTCCGAATTCCCAATTCAGAGTTGCGTGCCGTCATCCCATTCCGCGACCCTCGCGACATACTCCGGGTCGTCATACCGCCCCGGGTGAAAGGCCCCAGCGTACTCGGGCAGCGTCCCGCCGGTCATATGCAGCGCCACCAGCTCCGCCGTCGCGGCCGACGCCATCAGCCCAAAACCCGACAACGCGCCGTGGACGAATGCCCCCTCGATCGGCAGCGGACCGGCGAGTGGACGGTTGTCCCGCGTCTTGGTGTAGTACCCGCCATCCACATACGGCTTCGGTAGCCGCTCCAGATAGGCGCCGAGCCCGGGGATCATGGTCGCCACACCGCGCAGGCAGATCTCCGCATAATGGTCCGGCACCGGTACGGGAAAGATCTCGGGCACCGGCTCCAGGTGGTAGGGCCAGAGCAGGAGAATATGCCGGCTGCCCCCACCGCCCTCGACCCTCATGTGGGCGCCGGCTGGCATCTCCCCGAGCAGCGGGCGCATCTCCTCGATCTCGGCCATCGCCTCGCGTTCCTCGTCGCTCCAGCCGATGTGCTGAGGATCGTTCCAGATTATAAACGGTGCGTCACGCGGCACCACCCCGAGGTGGTCTTCGATCGAGACCTTGAGGTGAAGCTCGGAAAAGACCGGGATCTCGAGCCCCAACATCGAACCTATGTACTGGGCCATCGGCCCGGCTGCCGCGACGAAGCGAGGTGTGGACACCGATATCACTTCGCCACCGGTGGCGATCTGCACCGACGACACCCGGCCACCCGAGGTCTCGATCCACTCGACCCGACCCTCGATGACTTCAACGCCGGCAGCCCGCGCCCCCTCGAGCTGCAGCATCCCGAGCTGCTGGCCCGACAACCACCCGCAGCGTCGGGCGTGGAGAACCGCCACCGTTTCTGCCGACAGGTAGGGAAAGACCGCGCGAATCAGCGTCTCATTAATGATCAAATCGGCGCCATCGGGCTGCTCCTGCCATCCTTCGGCTGGGGCGGGAAGATAGTCCGGGTCATTCGGCACTCCGGAGTGGATCCTGAGCTCTCCAGCGCCGTAGCCTTGGGCGAGCTCCGCTCCAGCGCGCATCGCCTCCACCTTCAATGGGTCCGCCGTCGCGTAGAGATAACCGCGGCGGTTCATCAGGAACCGGTTCTCGCTCGCCACCGCCATCTCTTCGAGCAGATCGATCGATCGGTTCATCAGCCGCACCATCGCGTCGTCCGGTCCCGGCCACCAGTTGCGATAGGCCTCGGTCGACTTGTCCGAGGTCAACGTCATCGGCGGCCGCTCGTCGACCAGCACCACCTTGCGAATACCGTGCTTGACGGCCAACTGCCAGGCCGTCGAGATCCCCGCGATCCCGGCTCCGCAGACCACCACATCGGCAGTTTTTTGACTCATACTCGAGCCGACACTACGGGGCGACTGCCATCAATATTTCTCACGAATCGACCACCGTTTCCAGCGCCTCAACCAAGGTCGCGATGCGAACTCGCCCGACCACGATTCCATAGAGATGACCAAAGTGTTTCCAGTCGCCGGTCACCAATAGATCGGCCTCAGCAGCTGCAGCCGCAGCGAGGATTGGCGCGTCATTTTCTGGCAGCCCAAGGCTTGTGGCCCAGGTAACCAGGCCGGGACCAGCTTCAGGAAATCGGCGCACTGTGTTGAGAACCTGATCGAAGGCCTTTTTGCCCGAGGGAGATTTCAGAGTCAGATTCCTCTCGGCTTCAATAATGGCGTGCTGTGAGGTGACAAGTTCGCAATGCCCTGCTTCGGACAATCTGAGGAGCTCACGCGCTCCGCCTTCGGTCGAATGCGCGGCTGAGAAGAGGATATTTGCGTCGAGAAAAAGCCGCACTTACCCTTCCTCGAGTTTCTTCCTGATTTTTTCCCGGAGTTCGTCGCTGATCTGGTCCTCTTGCATGAACTCGGCGACCCTTGCGTCGCTGTAGATTTCGATCGGGTACACCCCTGCCGGTCGAAGCAGGATGGACCCATCCGAAGTAGCCTCAACCAGCAATATGGTCTCCGCCTCGATCCCGAGTTGGTCGAGCACTGCCTTCGGAATCGAAACCTGTCCCCGTTTTCCCAATTTCGCGGTTTCCATGAAATCAGAATATCAGATTCCATGTTTTCCTGCAATCACTCTCAACCAGCAATTCAACCCGTCGAGCGCAAGCCCGACGGGTTGAATTGCTATCAGTGCCTCCGCAACGGGTGGCGCCACCGGAGCCCCGGGAAACGATCGAAATCGGAGTCGGTGGTGATGAGCGTGCAACCGTGCTCGACAGCGACGGCCGCGTGCTGGGCGTCCGCCGCGAGCTTGGCGGTCGCGCCCGACCGCCGTCGTCCCAGCCGTCGAGCACCGGCGTCACCAAACCGCGCCGCGGCAGCCGAGTGACATCGACTCCAGCCATCTCGCCGAGGGTCGTCACCCCGAGAGCTCGCAGACCC
>CBDTWX010000627.1:0-2657 GCA_965364305.1 uncultured Thermoanaerobaculia bacterium | reverse complement strand
GGGCCCGGGCAGGTGGCGGTGGAGGCGAACGAGGGGTCGACGACCGGGCTCAAACGCTCCGGGAGGCGGGTCGGCGTGGGGCCGCCGTTGAATGTCAAGGCTCCGATCATGGGATCGGCGACGTTGTATTCGTCTTGAAAAAGATCCAGCTCGCAGGTGTCCCCAGGGCTCTCCAGGTTGTACCAGTCGCTGTGGATGGCGGTCGGATGTTCGATGAAGCAGGTGCCAACGATGAGGGTGCCGGTGAGGGTCACCAACCCGCCGCCGCCCTCGACGGCGATGATTTCGGCGTTGGTGTTGTCGGACAGCGTGGAGTTGATGATGAGCAAGGTGCCCTGGTAGTTCCGCACGCCCGCGTGACCCGACGCCGTGAGGTTGTTGCTCACCGTCGAGGTGTAGATCACCATCGTGCCGTGGCTGTTCTCGATGACACCCAGGCCGCCAAATGTCGTGTTGTCGTAAACGGCACATCTCTCGAGGGTCACGTTGGCATCGGCGTCCCAGGTGTAGATTGCGCCGCCCCTCGTGGCGGAGTTCGAGCGGATGATCGTGTTGCGAAAGTCGACGTCGGCACCCTCGACGAAGAGTGCCCCGCCGGCCGTAGTCACGAGCGAGAAGGAGAGGTTGCTCTCCAGAATGCACGTCTCAAACGCCACGGTGCCACCTGGGGATCTGATACGTACGCCCGCGCCGGCCAGGGCGTACTGTGAGGCCAGCCGGCCCCCGGTGATGGTAACCCCTCGGATGGTGACGTCGACGCCCGGAACGTTGATGTCGAGGACGCGATCGACGAAGTTGGCGTCGATGGTCGTGATCCCTGGGCCCTTGCCGAGGATCGACATGCTGGAGCGCAGGTCCAGGTCGCCGGACCAGCTGGCGTCCTCGTCGAAGCCCTCGATCGCCAGCTCGTAGGTCGCCGCCTGGAGATGGATCGTGTCCTCGGTGAGGGGATCGGCGTTGGCGGCGTGGACGGCATCGCGCAAGGAGCAGTGGGTGTCGCAGAATCCGTCGAAGGTGTCCACCGTGGTGGTGACGTAGAGATCCGCCGCGGACGCGAGTTGGGCGCGAGCGACAACGAGCGCCAGCGCCGCACACCCGATTGCCAAGATCTGTCGCATGATGGCCTCCTCGAAAGCCGCCCTCGGCGGCTCTCCGGCGTTTTGTTCTGAAGGCCCTTCAATCGTAGCAGGAGTTCAGGGGCAGATGGATAGGCGCCACTGTCCACAACCCCACAACAGGGTGAGGGCGGCGCGGGTGACATACAATCCCAGACCAGGTCGCCTTTCGTTAATGCTGGAGGGATCAATGAAGAAAAGTGTCACCCGCAGAAAGTTCATCGAGAAATCCTCGAAGGTCGCCGTCTTGACGGGACTCGGTGGGTGGGGCCCTCTCCTTCAAGGGTGCTCGACCAAGAAGGACCTCGACCTCGTCATCAAGGGCGGCCGGGTCTACGACGGCCTCGGGAGCGAGCCGGTGGTCATGGATCTGGGCATCAAGGACGGTCTCATCACAGAGATCGGAAGCATCCCGGTCTCGAGAGGGATTTCCGTGGTGGACGCCGAAGGTCTTGCAGTCAGCCCCGGGTTCATCGACACCCATGACCACACGGACGTCGAGCTCCTGGTCAACCCGCAGGCGGAAAGCTCGATTCGACAGGGCATCACGACGCTCGTCAGCGGCAACTGTGGAGGCTCACCTTTTCCGGTGGCGGACGAGATTCTCGAGGAGATGACGGAGAACCTGAAAGAGATCTATGGGCTCGATCTGACGTGGCGTGATATCGACGGGTTCTTCGCGAGGCTCGAAGAGGGTGGGCTCGCCGTCAACTACTCCAGCCTTCTGGGCCAGGGCACCGTGAGGGGTGCGGCGATGGGGTTCAGCAATCGCAAGCCCACCGATGAAGAGCTCGGCAAGATGAAGGCGATCGTGGCGGAGAACATGGAGAAGGGCGCGGTGGGCATCTCCACCGGTCTCGAGTACGAGCCCGGCAGCTTCGCCGACCTGGACGAGATCGCGGAGCTGTGCACCGTGGCGGCCCGGTACGGCGGCATCTATGCCACGCACATGCGGGACGAGGGCTATCATTTGATCGAGTCGCTGGACGAATCGATCGCGATCGCCCGTCGTGCTGGGATCCCTCTGCAGATCTCCCACTTCAAGATCGCCTACCCCAGCAACTGGGACAAGATCGACGCGGCCGTCTCGAAGGTGGAGGAGGCGAAGCAGTCGGGCGTCGACATCTTCTGTGATCGCTACCCCTATGTCGCCGGGTCGACCGGGCTGAGCTACTACTTTCCGATGTGGGCGCGAGAGGGAACGACGGACGATTTCCTGGCCCGGCTCCAAGATCCGGAGCTCGCCGACCGAATTCAAGGAGACGTGGCTGAAAAGGAAAAGCAGCTCGGATCCTGGGACAAGGTGCTGATTGCCTCCGTGGTCTCGGAAGAGAACAAGCACTGCCAGGGGAAGAGCGTTCTGGAAAACGCCACCATCGCAGGCAAGACCCCCTATGAGTTCATGCGTGATCTTCTGGTCGAAGAAAAGAACCGCGTGGGCATGGTCACGTTCATGATGTCGGAGGAAAACACCAAGCGGATTCTCGCCCACCCTCTGGTTGGTATCGGGAGCGACGGAGCGGCCATCGCGCCGTACGGCGC
>CBDTWX010000626.1:0-2664 GCA_965364305.1 uncultured Thermoanaerobaculia bacterium | reverse complement strand
CAGAGTGGTGAAGACGACGAACGGCACGAACAAACGCCGTTCTCGCCGATAGAGGCCGGGTCTCAGGAAAAACCACAGCTGCATCAGGAGTACCGGGGCGGAAACGAAGATGCCGGTCAAGAGCGCAACCTTGATGTAGAGCATGAACGGCCCGGGCAGGTCGGTGAAAGCGAGCTGTTCTCCCTCTGGAACCGCGGCGAGGAACGGCCGCTCGAGCCAGTGGAAAATCTGCGGAGCGAAGTACCAGCTGCCGAGAAAACCGACCAGGATCGCTATCACGCTGTAAAGGATGCGGCGGCGGAGCTCGTCAAGATGATCGAGCAAGGTCATCCGGGGAAGTTCTTCTTCGAATTCCTCTTCTCCGCTCCTCCCCCGCTCCGGCTCGGCAGCGGTCACGTTCTGTCCGTCTTCCCGGGTTGATCGCCCGGCGGATCTTTGGGGCCTTCGAGCGACTCTTTGAGCGAATCCTTCAGATCGGACACTCCAACGGGATCCTTCACCACCTGTGTGATCTCTTTGAGGTCCTTTTCGACCTCCCGAATGTCATCGGCCGCCACCTCATCCTCGATCGTTCTTTTGAACTCGTTCGAGGCCCGCCTGAATTCACCCATCGCACGGCCGATAGAGCGCCCGATCTGGGGCATCTTGCGCGGCCCGAACAGCAGCAGGGCCACCACAAAGATGAGGATCAACTCGGGCATTCCCAGGGTTCCGAACACACGACCTCCCGCGCCAGTATACCGATTCGCCAGCCGCCTGTCCGAGCCAGAACACGGCCACACGACGGACGCGACGCCGGCAAATATTTCGGATCCGTCGGACATTCTCGAGGCCCTTTCCCAAGGTCAAAAACCCGGAAGCAGGAGTATTCGTAAATTGAAGCGGGTTACACTGTGATACGTCGGTTCCCGAAATAACGGGTCAGGACCGCCGAAAAGGACCACGATGAACGAAAAGAAAAATGTCACCCCGATCGTCATAGCGCTCGTCGTTCTCATCAGCGGAGCAACCGCCGGAGCCCTCTTCGGCGAGCGCTCGATTCCTGAGGAAGAGACCGAGCTGATGATCCGAGCCTCTCGAGTCGTCAACCTCCTGCTCGAGTGGCTGCCCGCGGAAACCGACCCGGCCGACATCGTGTATGACGGTATCAGCGGGATGCTCGAGGTCCTCGACCCCCACTCCAATTACCTTGACCCGCGCACTTTTCACAAAATGAGGTCGCGACAAGAGGGGTCTTTTTTTGGGGTGGGAATCATCATTTCGCGCCGCAACGGCAAAATAACAGTCATCGCGCCGATGGCGGGCACGCCAGCCGCGTCGAAAGGCCTGCGGGCGGGAGACATCATCTCGGCGGTCGGAGATCAGCCCACCGAAAATATGGATCTCGATGACGTGGTCGATCTGGTGCGCGGACCCGAGGGCACCAAAGTCAATCTCACAATTACGCGACCGGGACTCGGGGAGCCGTTCTCCGTCGATATTACCCGCACCCGCATACCCCAGACCACCGTTCGCTATGCCTTCATGGTCGGACCCGAGGTTGGCTACATTCGACTTTCCGAGTTCTCGAGCAGCAGTGCCCGCGAGGTTCGCGAAACCATCGAAAGCTTGACGGCTGAGGGCATGAAGAGCCTGATATTCGACCTTCGGAACAACCCCGGAGGATCGTTGGACGCCGCGATCGGGGTCTCCGACACGTTCCTCAACGAAGATGACCTCATCGTGACCACGCGAGGCCGCACACCATCGAGCCACTCCACCCTCTCTGCTCCCGGAAGGGGAGAGCCGTTCCAGGGGCCACTCCTGATCATGGTCAACGAGGGTTCGGCTTCAGCATCGGAGATCGTCGCCGGCGCGGTCCAGGATCACGATCGCGGCCTGGTCCTCGGCGAGGTCACCTGGGGCAAGGGGCTCGTGCAGACGGTGTTCACGGTGCGCGACACCGGCCTGGCGTTGACGACTGCCCGCTACTACACACCTTCGGGTCGCTCGATTCAGCGCGACTACGACTCGTTCATCGACTACATCACGCATCGCAACGGTACGAACGGCGGCAAGGTTTACGAAACCGACGCCGGCCGCACTGTTCTGGGAGGCGGTGGCATCACACCGGACGTCGCAGTAAAATCGAGGACGCTATCCGAGAACCTCGCACGGCTCTACGGACGATCCGCCTTTTTCCGCTTTGCCGTCGAGCTGCTCAAGGATGTCCCAAAAGAGGAGCAACCGACAATGGGGCGCGGTTTCGTCGTCAACGAGGAGGTGCTGACTCGGTTCTGGGCGTGGGTCGGTGAGGAGGAGGTGCTTCCCGCGGAAAACATCGAGGAACTCAAGGGCACGCCCCAGGATGTCTCGGACGTCGCACTCGGGATTCGGGTCGAGGTTCTGAACACCACCCTCGGTCTCGACGAGGGTTACCGCACCGCACTCGAATCTGACGACCAATTCGTCGAGGCCATCAAGCACCTTGAAGAGGCCGAAGACTTCTGGATCGCGTGGCACGCCAACCACGGATAGAGAATCCTGAATTCGGAATTAGGAATTCGGAATTCCCGCCCCTCCCCCCGAACATGGGTGACTTTGCCATCATTGGATCGGTTTCACTCATCTCCGGATCACACCCCGGGGCTCATCAGCATCATTGACAGGGGCAGGTTCAGCGGC
>CBDTWX010000625.1:0-2667 GCA_965364305.1 uncultured Thermoanaerobaculia bacterium | reverse complement strand
TCCTCATTCCTCATTCCTCATTCCTCATTCCTCATTCCTCATTCACCTCCCTCCCCTGCCCCACAACCGAGACACCCTGTCCCCTGCGGCGGACTCTCCGGTCACGGTCAAAGCTATGAAACAGCAAGATTATTGGCACGGGTCTTGCCATTCCACGAGTAGCGATCGGTCCTCGGGCCGCTCGGAAAGGGGGACATGATGAAACCGTTACGGTCGTCATTTCTTTGGGCTTTGTTGCTGGCGTGCGGTTGCACCACGGCGCATTTCGAGTCCCCGCAACTCGCCGAGCGGGCCACTCACCACCAGGTCATCGCGGTGCTGCCTTTCGAGATGATTCTCGACGGAGAGCCACCCAAAAACCTCACCGCCTCGCAGGTTCGCGCCATCGAGGAGGCGGAGAGCGTGGCCTTTCAGGAGGCCTACTACTATCGTCTCCTCGACCAATCGAGCGCCCACCGCAAACACCCGATCCGGGTTCCAATCCAGCACGTGGACGAAACCAACCGGCTGCTGGCCGACGCCGGAATCGGCGTCCGCGAGTCGTGGTCCATGTCCGCGAAGTCATTGGCTCGGACGCTTCGGGTCGACGCCGTGATCCGCACCTCCGTGCACACAACACGATACCTTTCCGGCGGCGAGTCCTTCGCCATCGATACCGGACTCCAGGTCTTCAACGAAATCTCCGAGGGACGGTTCTCGGGTCTCCTTCCCTGGGGCGTGACGACCACGCACGACATCTGGGCCAACAGTGTCCTCGTCGACAGCCTCGACGGAGCGGTGATGTGGCAGTCCGATCTGTCGGTGGCCACCGATTGGCGCGCTTCCGCCAACAACGTCATCGCCGACTTCACCCTCGAGCTGGCAAGGCGGTTTCCGTACCGGGGTTGAATTCCAACCCGTATCCCTGCCCGTCTCCGTCTCAGCGCCCGCACACGTGCTCGTGCGCGTGCTCGATGATCGAAGCTCCCAAAAGGGGCTCGCACCAAAGGCAGCGGCAGGATGCAGCGGTGGGCGACAGCGACAGGTGACCGCGCCAGCGAACAGCGGCAGACGACAGCGTCAGCGGCCCTCACCCCCTCACCCCCTCAGGCCCTCAAGCCCCAGGTCTCGAGCCTCGAGCCCCGGGGTTGCCGGGTGGAAAATTCGAAATTCGAGATTGACGCCTGGATGGCCCTGCATCCAGCACCCCGCATCGGATTGACGCTCGAGGCCGTCAGTCCTTGGTCTCGGCCTCCAGAGTCTCGATGCGGGCGACGATCTTCTCCCGAATCTCCTCTCTGCGGGCAATCTTCTCCGTCAACACCTCGGCTTCTTCCCCTGCGGCCCGCTTGGCACTCGCCTTGAGCTCGGCGAGCTCTTCGTCGAGTGAGACCAGGCGCGCGCGAAGGTCGTCGGCCCTCTCCACCTGATTCGCTTTGTCGAAGATCACCGAATCGGGCGCGGCGTCTCGTGAGGGAGCGGAGACCTCGGTCGGTTCCCCGACCTCGATCTCCGGTATGAACTGCTGCTCGCCAACCTGCCGCTGATTCATGAAGCTCGGAGATACGATCTCGACCCCGTGGCGGTGCAGGGTGTCGAGGACCGACCGGTTGAGCGTGGTCTTCGAGCCGATGAACTGTTTGGTGTCACTGAGTTGACCAGCGACCTCGTAGGTGATCGAGAAGTCTCCGAGCTCGAGGATGCGGACGAACGCGTCGACAAAACCGCACGCCGTGGCCGCTTCGATCAAATACTCCTCGATCTTCTGGTGGGCCACGTCATAGCCGAGAGAAACAGTGACCGAAACAAAGGTGCCCGACGGGCGGATCACGGTGACCGGTTTTGTGGCCAAGTAGAGATTCGGCATGGTCACGAGATCGCTGCGCACATTCTGGATTTCGGTGTGAAACAGGCCTCTCTCGGTCACCCGGCCGAGGAAGTCCTCCACCCTGATGTAGTCGCCGCGCTTGAAGTTGCGGATCGCCCGAAGCATGAAACCGGCCATCGCGTTGGATGCGAGGGTCGTCGAGGACAAAGCGATGACACCGGTGAAGGCAACCCCGAAGAGGGTGATGAGATCGTGGGTGTCATCGGGACTGAGGGGCGCAGCGATGATGATGGCGACCAGAAAGACCGTCGCCAGGACGGACAGGACGAGCTGCCGGCGAAAGGCCGCCTCACCCGGAAATTTCGCCGCCCGTTGAATCATGATTCGGTTGAGGAGCCACAGCCCGCCGCCGCCGAGTAGGATCACCAGGCCGATTGGCACCAGGTCGAGAGCGTTGTTGACCAGCGATTCCACCAAGTTCATTTCGCCTCCGACGGGGTCATTCTGCAGGGATCATAGCCGAACCCAAACCGGACCGGACCTCTTGACTCAGGAATGGCTCGTGATGGGGCTCGGGAGGCCAGGTGGATGCCAGGGACACCAGTTGGGGTTTGCTCCGGCATTCCGTCTGCGCCTTGAAGTCGAGTTCCGTCAACAAAATATGCCGGTAGACTCACCCCCTTGCTTGGTTATCCCCCATTAGGATACTTGATTAGCATCGCTTGATTTGTGAACTTTATCCCCTGCCAGTGAAGGCAGTTCACCGGCCAGCCCCATGGCCTGGCGCATGATCAGGTGCTTGAGCGGCCCTGAATGGTCCACCAGATTGAGGCCCAGGTTGCGGGCCAGCCTGAGTGGCG
>CBDTWX010000624.1:0-2673 GCA_965364305.1 uncultured Thermoanaerobaculia bacterium | reverse complement strand
CCCGCCAGCTCCAACGCAGAACGCGACGTGCTCACGATGTCCGGGTCATCGTCCACCAGCAGAACCCGCGGCGCCGACTGCTCGTGAATGTCGGTTACGACCTGGATCATCAGCTTCCGCTCCTCTCGCTACGATCATCAGAATGCAATCTCCGTGCCGCAGCTCGTACCACGTGGCGGTGCCTTCCAGCAACTCATGAGACAGTCTGGAAGCTACTGAATAAAAGACACATAACATCCAAGAACTCACGGGGTAAGGCGATTGTTTCTGGCCCCCAAAATATCCCGGTGTCCCGGAGTGGAACAGGTCTCGAACGACGTTGACGCGGCGCCAAACGGTGGCGGAAGCGCGATTCCCGGGTCCGTCGTACCGCGATTCCGCGAATCCCGAATGCTGGTCATCGCCGGTTCGATGGGTGTTAATATCAATAAGGTGTCCACGGTTGCGAACCCGGAAGCCGTCATCGTACATTCTCGTTGATTTGTCATGCACGACCCCATCAACTCACGCGTCGAACCGGACAGCGCACCGCTGATGGACAGAATTCACCAGCGGCACCGGGAGGGTGCGCTGGTTCGATCCGTCGCGAGCGCCCTCATGTGGATCACGGCGATTCCCGCGCAAAATGTCGGAATTATCAACAGCACGCAGTTCCGCGGAATCACCGTCGCCGTCGCATATCTCGTGGCGATGAATCTCCCGCTGCTCTGGGTCGTCCAACGCCTCAAATCGAGAAACGCCTTTGAATGCCTGTCGATTGCGGTCCACGGTTTCGAAATTCTCGGCTACACCGCAATCATCCACTTCGCGGGCGGTCTCGACGCCGCGTATCTGACAACGATCTACTGCGGTCTGATCGTCTACGTGGGGGTGGTCGCTCCCCGGCGCCACCTTTTCCTGGTCGCCGGCATGTCGGGCCTCGCCTTCACCCTCCTGGTGTTGGCCGAACGGCACCATGTGCTGCCGATCTACCCGCTGTTCGGGGGTTTTCCCGGCGGTCGTCCCACCTGGGCCGCTGCATCGCTGATCCTCGGAATCGTGGCTGCGCTGCTTTTCGTCGTGGCGAGCATCTCCGCCTGGAGCTCGAGCCTTTTGAGAAAAAGTCGAGAGCGTCTCAGGCTCCAGACGGATCAGCTGCAACGCGAGGTCGAGGTTCGCACCGAAACCGAGGCCAAGCTACGTTTGCTGGTGGAAGAAAAGCAGATGCTGATCAAAGAAGTGCATCACCGGGTCAAAAACAACCTGCAGGTGATCTCGAGCCTGCTCAAGCTCCAGGCCGAGAGCATGCCGGATGCAAAAACACGGACCGCGCTGTTGGCGAGCCACGGACGGGTCAACTCGATGTCCATGGTCCACGAGATGTTCTATCAATCGGGCGATCTCCGCAGCCTCGACCTGGGGCCGTTCCTGCGGAATCTGGCGGCTTCGCTCAGGTCGGCCTACGATCTCGAAGACGGGTCCATCGAGATCCGCGTGGCCATCGATCCCGTGCAGGTCACACTCGATACGGCCATTCGAGTCGGTCTGGTGGTCAACGAGCTGGTCTCGAACGCCTTGAAGCACGCCTTCGACGACCCGAGCAAGCCCGGCCTCCTCCAGATCCTGATGAGCGTCGACTCGGGCTTCGCCGAGCTGACCGTGATCGACGACGGCAAGGGCCTTCCGGACGGTCTCGAGTGGACCGAGGCCGAATCCCTCGGGCTGCAGCTCGTTCGGAATCTCGCCCGGCAGCTCCACGGCACGATCCGGCTCGACACGACCAGCGGCACCGCATTCCACCTCCGGTTTCCGATCGCCAGTGCGGCCGAGGTTGTGGGCGCAGCCAGCAGTTCGTCGTGAGCCGCGTGATCGAGGAAACCGTGCCGCACTTCCTGGCAAGGGATCGGTCTCGACCACCTCCCGGGCGTCAACATCTCGTGAGATCGGCACCAAAAGCCAAGAGACAGGCTTGCCGAGTTCGATCGGGGTGGGTTCTATTCTTCAGCCTGCCGACGGGCGCTCGGTCACAAGCGTGAGAAACCTCTTGACCACCTCGGGCTCGAAACGCGAACCCGCAGTCTCCTCGAGGTAGGCCACGATCTTCTCGTCGGGCCAGGCGTCCCGATACGGACGATCAGACCTCAAGGCGTCCCAGACATCGATCACCGCAAACAACCGAGCGGCCATCGGAATCGACTCGCCGCTGAGACCCTGAGGATAGCCGTCGCCATCCCAACGCTCATGATGACACACAGGAATGTCCAGTGCCGGGCGAAGATGCGGTATCGGTTCCAACATCTTCGCCGCATACTCCGGATGGCGGCACATGATCTCCCATTCGTCGGCGTCAAGCGGTCCCGGCTTGAGCAAGATGCTGTCGGGAATGGCCATCTTCCCGATATCGTGCAACAGGGCGCCACGCCGCATATGAGTGAGCTCATCGCCCCGGATTCCGAACTCCCGCGCCAGGCGAATCATCAATTCGGTGACACGGCGGGTGTGGCCCTCGGTTTCGTGATCACGGAGCTCGAGCGCTCGCGCCCATCCTTCCAGGGTCGACTCATACGCTGCGGTCAGATCGACGTTGGAACGGCTTAACTCATCGACCAGGGCCGCGTTGTCGATCGCGATCGCAGCCTGGCACGCCACGGTTTCAAAAAATCCCCGTTGCTCGGCGTTCAGGCGTGTCGGCTC
>CBDTWX010000623.1:0-2696 GCA_965364305.1 uncultured Thermoanaerobaculia bacterium | reverse complement strand
GGACGCCGTGATTCGCCGTCCGTAGTAGACGCCTGGTGAGAAGTACGGGCTAGTGTTTCAGTCCTCCTACGGCACGGTCGCCGACCATTGGGACGTGTTCCCGGACTCGAATCCATCGGAAAAGATGGTCGGATCCACGAACATGAACATCGTCACCAGGCCGAGGGAGTCTCGATGTGACACCTGGTCGTCGGTGTTGCACCATGGGAGGTCGCTGCAGTAGGCCCTGGAAACGCTGTCGGCTGCGTCGTGGAAGTCGAGGCACTCGAAGTCTGTCAAGGCATATGCGTCGGGGAGGTTCATGTCGAGAAGCAGATTCCCGGTGCCGCCGAAGTAAAACGGCGTCTCCAGCGGGACGACGATGTCGAACGGCTCGACATCCGTGAGGCGATCATTTCCTCTCGACAGGATGCGAAGATCGCCCTCGAAAACCACGGTCTCATCGGCACCGGCGTTTGTGTTGAAGGAAACCGTGAGGTCGTCGACATCTCTCTGGGTTGTGGACAGTCTGACTGTCGTGTCTTGGAACACTTCCGGGCAGAACGGTGGAAATCCGCATTCCCCTGGATAGTCCCGCGCCCCCCGAAACCGTATCTCGGAGATCCACCGAGGGCCGACCTCCGAGCCCAGGTACACCTGCTGATAGCGGGTGAGCGCCGTTCCGAACGGAACTCCCTCGTCGGTGATGTTCCCGCCCGAGGACTCCTGTGCGGTGGGCAGCACGACGTAGTCATCGGTCGACCGGGCGCGAAGGAAGAACGCTCGTGTATCGGGAAAAGCGGGAGGGTACCACGTCAGCCCCTCGTTGCTCGACAATCTCATCACCTGTTGCGGTGTGGTCACACTCTTGTCGACTCTGAGATAAAAATTGTCGACCGACGGGTCATAGCGAATACCGATGTAGATCGACCCGTCTGTCACCGGCGGTGACGCCACCGAGGTCGAGTAGAACAAGACTCCGCCCTGGGGCACATTGCTCGCAGACGTTGGGACGGCGGCCAACAGGGTGCCCGGATCCCCGCCGGGCCCATCGTCGTCATAGAACACCACCTCGTACGAGAGCGTCGTGTCGCCTTCGCCGCTGTTCCACGCGACGCACACTTCGTGATAGACCGCTGGATACGCCGGCGGCGTGAACTTCTGGACCTTTGTGGAAGAGGTGACGGGCGTGTCGGATGGATAGCCTTGAGCCGCCTCCGATGAACCGTCATCCAAGATCTCCCCCCCGGCGCAATGAGAGCTTCCTTCAGGCCAGACCGCCTCGCACGTTGGGAGATCCGCGTCAGCGGCGGAGGTCGTCATCAGCGCCCACACCGCGGCGAGAAAGAAGACTCGAACGGAAACCGAGCACCGCATGCCGTTCTCCAGTCGATCTTGAGATCTGTGCAGCACCTCTTTGTTTTCTCAGTCAATGTGGGGTCTTTGGTACCGAATGTCAACGTCGGGTGCCCTTTTTGGAACACCGAGCCCTCGCAGGAACCGTTCAAGGCTTCAACGATTTTTCTTCCTTGGGGAGAGAGCCGGCTCGTTCGACCAGCGACAGCGCGCGCCTGCAAATATTTACGATCGAATTCAGATATGTCGAGATGCCGCGGTCGGGCTCTCGACCTTCTCGACAGGGGGCGATCTGTCGTGGGAAGCAGGGTGGCGACTGGCTCTCGAGGGCTGGAAGGGAGCCTTCCCGCCGGTCAGCCCAGGCCCTTCACGAGCCCCTTCTCGACGACGCCCCTGAGCCGGCGGTAGGCCCCCGGAAAGCGCTCCGCCATCAGCCGCATCGGTCCGATCGCCTGCAGCCCGCAGTCGGCGGCGAGCTGGCCGAAGGACTCGTTGGGTAGCTCGTAGCTCGACCGTTCGACCAGCGACAGGGCGTTGTTCTTGTCGCACGCCGAGACGCACACGCCGCACCCGATGCAGCGCTGGTCGTCGAGCGCGAGCGCCTTCTCCTCGAGGCTGAGCGCGCCGGTCGGACAGCGTTTTGCGCACTTTCCGCACGCCTCGCACAGGTTGCTGTCGAGCTCGGTCATGTAGCGGCTCTTGGCGATCATCCACGGGTAGTTGAACTTGTTGATGATCTTCAGACCCGTGCAGCAGCACTCGCAGCACGAGCACAGGAAGTTCGCCTGCGCCACGTTGTCGGTCAGGTGGACCAGGCCGGCCTCGGCGGCGCGCTGGGCCGCTTCAAAAATCTCGCTCTTCTCGGCCGTGCGCGCGAGGTTCCTTTCGACCAGAAAGTCGGCCAGCGGGCCGAACGCCATGCACACCTCTTTCGGCTTCGGGCACGGCTGCCCGCGCAGATCGGCGGAGTGGCGGCAGCAGCAAGCGGTGAGGCTGAACCGCTCGTGCGAGTCGATCAGCTCCGACACCCGGTCGGTCGGCAGCACCCCGACCTGGCTGTCGATGTGCTTCTCGACCGGGATGATCTTGATCAGCCCTTTCGCCTTGACCGTGAAGTAGTCCTTCTTGTAGTACTCCTCGTACAGCTCCGCGAACCGCTTCGCCCGCTCGTCCGTCCGTCCGCTCCACATCACCAGCTCGAAGAGCCCGGGAACGATCGGCAGCAGCATGTACTTGCGGTCGTGATTGACGCCGTACGACCCGATGAGGCCGCGCGAGTCCATCGCCGCCAGCAGCTCCCCGGCGCGGCCGGCCTCGGCGCCGGCACACCGGCTGATCGCTTCGGCGGTCGCCGGCCGCAC
>CBDTWX010000622.1:0-2708 GCA_965364305.1 uncultured Thermoanaerobaculia bacterium | reverse complement strand
GCGCGGAAGATCGAGAGTTCGGAATTCTGAATTAGGAATTCGGAATGCCCGCCCCTCCTACCCACGGATCCCTCCGCTCCGTCGCTTTGCTCCTGCGGTCGGGATGACATGAACGAGTCGTATGGCGCTTCGTTACTGCGGTCGGGATGACACGACAGAAATGTCATTCCGAGCGAGGCCCAAAGGCCGAGCCGAGGAATCTATGGGGCGTGCGGCAATTCCTCATTCCCCATTCCTCATTCTCACAAGGGTAGACGCTTATCGATCTCGAGGCTGATCGCGCCACCGATCTCGAGTGACGCGAAGTCGGGATGCCCGGGGTTGAGGATGAAGTTCGACTCGTGGGGCACCACGACGCTCGGAACCTCGAGGATGCAGGACCGCAGTGAATCCACCCACTCGTCCCCGATCCGCTTCAGCGTGAACGGCGCCGGAACGGATCGCCAATCGGCCGTGAGCAAACCCGGATCCACCGTCTCTACCAGGTCGGCATCGAAGATCACTGGGACAGCGCAATAGAACGGCCGCAAACGCGCCTTGGTGTGAACGAGATTCTCAAGCAGACCCAGCGACGTCGTCGCCGACGTGTAGACGACGGCGTGACCGGCGCTGTTCCACCTCCCACCGGACATGCGAGCACCTTCACCGTCGAAGGCTCTCGAGGCGTATCTCCTCTTGATCACCCTCCACGAGGTGACCATCAGATGATGACACCGTGCTCGAGCTGGTGTATCAGTCTCTCGACTTCTCCGGCGCCGACCTCAGTTCGTGCCATTTCGAACGGACTCGGCCCACCGAGCGCAGGCCTAGGCTGCATCATCCACTCTCGCGCTCCCTCGGCATCACCTTCGAACAACTCGATTGCCCTCGAGAAAACACGCGCGATCCTCACCAGCCGGTCGGACTCGTCCGGCTGCATTCGGCCCGCCTTCTTCCTTCGAGCGAGGGTTCGCTGGGTGATGAGCGCCGCGTCCGCGAGCACCTGCGATGACACCCCGAGGCGGCGTTTCAGTCTCTCGAACGCCGCGTAGGAAAGCCCTTCGTCGAGTCGTTTCAGAAGCGACGCCGTGTCGAATGACCGCAGGCCGAGCAGGGACAGGTACTCGTGCCGGCCGGAGGCCACGAGGGGCGACGTCGCCGCATAATCCACCGCGGCTTCGGAAACACCTGTCTCGGTGGAATCCTGTGGGTATCGCACGATCACACCTCCTGCCATTTGGCATAAATATATAGGCCAAATGGCAACCCGTCAAGATCTCGGCACGATGACCCGAAAATACCCCGCGATCCTTGACCGTCCCGGCGAGCCCGCAGACGGCATACTCACGGGTGGCACCATTTCCTTTCGAGGACTATATTGTTTCTCAAATTGGTCCACGAAAAGGGGATGGCTATCAGAACCGCGACATTTGTCCTGTTGGCTGTCGTGCTGGCTGCGGCAAGCGCGATGGCGCAGACCATCGCGACCTCGACCTTGACCGGAAAAGTGATCGCGAACGGTGTCCCTCTCGCCGGGGTTCGGGTCACTGCGAAGTCCCCGAGTCTTCAAGGTCCGCGCGGCACCGTAACGGACGCGAACGGCGCCTACCTGCTGCCGTTCCTTCCGCCCGGGGACTACGTGGTCAGCTTCGAGATGGAAAAGATGCAGACCCGCGAAGAGAGGCTGACGCTCACCGGTGACATGACGGGCACGGTCACTGTGGAGCTCGAGCTCGCCGCGGTGGTCGGCGAGATCGTCGTGACCGCGGAGAGGGCCATGACGGCACCGATCGAGGCAACGTCGGTCAGCGCGACCTTCGATCAAGAGCTGATCAAGGTTCTTCCGGTCGGCCGGACCTTCGAGGCGGTGACGCTGCTCGCTCCGGGCGTCAACGCCGCGCCGAACGAGAACATCATCATCTCCGGTGCAATGTCCTACGACAGTCTATACCTGGTCAACGGCATGATCGTCAACGAGAACCTGCGCGGCCAGCCGCACGATCTCTACATCGAGGACGCGATCGAGGAGACCACCGTCTTCTCGGGCGGCATCTCGGCCAAGTACGGACACTTTACCGGCGGCGTGGTCAACATGCTGACCAAGTCGGGCAGCAACGAGTACCATGGAAGCTTCCGCACCACCCTCAGAAACGAGAGCTGGACGGATCCCACGCCGCTGACGGAGGAGCAGGGGGACACGATCAACCCGACCTTCGAGGCGACATTCGGCGGGCGGCTGTGGCGCGACAAGCTGTTGTTCTTCACCGCCGGACGGTATGCGGACACGAGCGCCATCGGGCAGACCGAGCCCGGCCTCGCCCGCGAAGGCGACCAGGATGCGAACGGCGACTGGATTGCAGAGGGCACACCGCTCACGCCCATCACCTACCCGTGGACCGAAGAAGAAACCAGGCTCGAGGCCAAGCTCACCTGGGCAATCAACCAGAGCCACAGAATGGTCGGGTCATATATCGACATCGACCGGAGTGAGACCAATTTCTCCTACGGGCTCATCATGGATCTCCGCAGCCTGATCCCCGACCGCACCTTTCCGAACACGCTTCTCGCCGTGAACTACAACGGCGTCATCACGGAGAACTTTTTCCTCGAGGCGCAGTACTCCAAGAAGGAGTTCACCTTCCTCGGAGGAGGCTCGCGGTGGATCGACAACCCCGCTGAGGGCGGGTACGACGGTACGCTGATGCGTGATCGCCAGCGCAACGGCGCCC
>CBDTWX010000621.1:0-2733 GCA_965364305.1 uncultured Thermoanaerobaculia bacterium | reverse complement strand
GATGCACATCCTCATCACTGATTCGGGCGTCGGCGGGTTGTCGGTATGTGCCTACACCGAGAGATTTCTGCGCACACACGGTGTTGGAGAGCCGGTCAGGTTGACGTACGTCAACGCATCGCCTGAGAATGATTTCGGATACAACTCCATGGGTTCGAGGGCCGAAAAGATCGAAAATTTTGATCGATTCCTTCGGATCGTCTCTGCAAAGTACTCTCCGGATTCGATCTTCATGGCATGCAACACACTGTCAGTGTTGTTTCCCGACACTGGGTTTTCAAAACTATCGCACATTCCCGTGCAAGGAATCGTAGAAACGGGGGTCAATCGTTTGCTTCACGAACTCAATCAAAAACCTCGGTCGATCGTGGCGATTTTCGGCACAGTTACGACAATCGAGGAAAACACATATCCGGATTTATTACGAGAACGGGGAATCGATGAAACCAGAATCATTTCCCAAGCGTGTCCATCGCTCGCCGATACCATCTCTGAAGACCGGAAGGGTTTGAGTGCTTGGAACAAGATAGAGGAATATGTGGATTCAGCAATCACACCAACAGAGCATACAGTCACAGATTATC
This sequence comes from uncultured Thermoanaerobaculia bacterium, assembly GCA_965364305.1. Taxonomy (GTDB): domain Bacteria; phylum Acidobacteriota; class Thermoanaerobaculia; order Thermoanaerobaculales; family Sulfomarinibacteraceae; genus Sulfomarinibacter. The sequence continues at coordinate 2,149 of CBDTWX010000621.1, read as the reverse complement.
TCATCTATCTCGCCTGTACACATTATGGATATCGAAAAGATTTTTTTTCGAAATCATTTACACATCGAGGCATCGAAGCGAAGCTGCTCAATCCGAACGAATTCGTAGTTTATGATTTGTTGAAAGATTTTGATATCAAATCCACGAATATCAAAGATGAAGAGAACCTCTTTGTAGAGTTCATTACAAGGTACAAAATCCCTGAAACTGCCCTCGAAACGATAGCGTATTTTCTCGATGATATTTCTCCAAAAACTGTCCGGGCTTTCACGAATTACACCTACGCGCCGGATCTTTTTTGAGCCACACCTAGACGAGGAGCATGGACTCGACAACCTCTCGAAACGCCGTGAATCGATCGAAGCCACTCTGCCGGATCTTTTCCACCGCCAGCTGGGTGTTCCTCGGCCTCTCCGCCCGAGATGCTGAACCTTCAAGATCGGGGGTGATGTGCGCCATCGGCAGGCCGACGATATCGGCCAGTTCCAACGCCCACTCATACTTGGTGCCTCCATCGAGGGAGGAGTAGTGATAGACACCTCTTCCCTCGATTTCCAACAGATGGACGACGGCTCTGGCCACATCATCAGTCCAGGTGGGAAATCGAATACCGGCGTGGTCCAGGCTCGATGGCGTGGGATTCTTGATTTGGGCAAGGGTTTTGCGGACAAACCCGGAGGCCTCCCCGGTCGGACCGGAGCCGATCAGAAGTGGAATCCGAAGTACCAACCCGGCCTCGCGTTGGAGCACGAGGTCCTCCGCTCGGACTTTCAGCCGTCCGTACTCATTGACGGGATTCCGTTCATCTTCCTCACCGTAAGGAGCGCCCGACCCGTCGAAGACGTAGTCCGAGCTGACAAACAACAGCGGCACCGATTCCGACAGCAGCTCGCAGAACCGCTCCACCGGAGCCACATTGAGACGAACGGCCTCCTCGGGATTCTCCTCGCAAAAATCGGGGTCCCGGTAGGCCGCGCTGTGCACCACGACCTCCGGTTTGACCTCGTCGAGCAGACCCTCGAGGGAATCCTCATTGCGCAGGTCCACCGGAATCATCGAACCTTCCGCATGGGAGTAACCGACCCCGGAAACTCTGCCTATGCTCTTCAGCCCATCCGTCAGACTCCGTCCCAGCAATCCGCTGGCCCCGGTCACCAATATGTTCATCTCACGATTCATTCGAGAAGACCCCCACCGGTGATTGTAGAGCCATAACTGAAACACTGAGAAATCAGCACACCACAAGCGATTCCTCAGGAAACACCGGAAAAGTAACTCTGGAGCTGGTTCGGAGAGACAGCAATCAGGATCAGCGGCAGGACGCAGCGGCAGTCGTCAGCTTCAGCGATCTGTGGCAGTGATCAGCGCCAGGCATCAGAAGCCCACTCGCATTTCCTTGGCAGTCACCGAGAGAGAAACGGCGGTCACTTTGAAGCGGTATCGCGTTTTTTGTCATTCCGAGCGAGGACGCGAAGCGTCCGACGAGGAATCTATGGAGTGGATTACGGAAACGTGCCTCCACAAGCCACCCACCCAGGCTCATGGGTTCCAGGAGAAGCCAAGTCAACAAGGGGGTTAACGCCTTGGCACTGAGAGAAACCGGGGCCCACTTTGTCCACTCAGCTTCTCCTGGCACCTTCATGATGTGATGCACCGCACACGATGCACCGGCCGCTCGCTTGAGATCCACCGAATGCGGTCTCTCGGCCTCCCCTGCCGCGGGATAATTGAAGGATGGGGGTGATCACTCGACCTCACCGAGCCGTCGTGCGGGCGATGGTCCTCTGCCTCCTCGCCGTCGCTACCGTGCCCGCCGCACCGGCGGCCGCCGCGGATGCCCTGGTACCCGGTGTGGCGCGCGCCGACGCGACCTTCGAGCACCTCGGAGTCTTGTGGTGGATCGAAGGCGACGACGATCTCGACAGCTCGATGGCCCTCGAGTTTCGGGTTCTCGGTGAGACCTCCTGGCGGCAAGGCGCTCCGGCGGTGCGCGCCTACCCGACCCTGGTCGTCAACGGCTCTCAGCTGGGCCTCAACTACTGGGCCGCAAGCGCGCTCTTTCTCGTGCCCGGTCAGACCTACGAGCTGAGAATGACGCTTGCCGATCCTGACGGTGGTGGAGCCGTCACGACCCTGACCGAAACCACCC
>CBDTWX010000620.1:0-2810 GCA_965364305.1 uncultured Thermoanaerobaculia bacterium | reverse complement strand
CCTCGCCCGCCTCGTGATGGGGAGCGAGGGCCGGCTCGGGGTCATTACCGAGATCACCTTGAGGGTGCGGCGACGACCCGAGCGGACCGTCGTCGCCGGGGCGTTGCTGCCCGATCTCGAACGCGGCCTCGACTCGGTTCGCGATCTCGTTCGAGCCGGTCTCCCGCTGACCCTGCTCAGGCTGTCCGACGCGCCCGAAACCCAGGTCGCGATGGCTGTCGGTCTCGCGAGGAGTTCGGCCGCGCCGCTCGTCGAGCGCTATCTCGCGCTTCGAGGTCTTGGCGGAGACGCTTGCCTGTTGCTTTTTGGCACCGCCGGCGACCACCGTTCAGTGGAGGATTGTCTCCGACGCGCGCGACGGGTCGTGCGCTCGCACCGTGGCGTCTCGCTCGGGAGACGGCCCGGAAAACATTGGCTGAGAGACCGTTTTCAACACCCGTATCTGCGCGACTCGCTGCTCGATCTCGGATACGCCACCGATACCCTCGAGACCGCGGCCACGTGGACATCGGCGGCCCGCATCAGAGACGACGTTGCGGCCGCGATCAGGGGAGCTCTTGCGGTCTGGAATGAACGGGTGGCGGTGTTGTGCCACGTCTCCCACCCCTACCCGGACGGAGCATCGCTCTATTTCACGTTCTTTTTCCGCTGCGCTCCTTCGTCCGGGGAGACCATCAGCCGCTGGGCGGAAATCAAGCGGGCCGCTACCGCATCCCTGAGCGCCTCGCGAGTCACCTTGAGCCACCATCACGGCATCGGCCAGTGGCATGCGCCGTGGCTCGAGGCCGAGATCGGATCGAAGGGGCTGGCGCTCATCGGAGCCGCCTCGAGGTGTCTCGATCCCAGTGGAATCATGAACCCACACGTCCTGCTCGACCCGACCGATCGCCTGGAGCAATGATGTTCTATCCTGAGTGGCGAAACACTTCACTGTCTGCGCTCGACGATCCCTTCGACCTGGTTGTCGTGGGCGGCGGCATCACCGGTTGCGGCATCCTCCTCGACGCCGCGCAACGGGGTCTGAGGGTGTTGCTCGTGGAACGTGGCGACATCGCCTCGGGCACTTCGTCACGGTCCTCGAAGCTGATCCACGGTGGTCTCCGCTACCTCAAACAGATGCAGTTCCGGATCACCCGTCTCGCCTGTCGCGAGCGTGACCGGATGCTGCGGCTCAACCCGCACCTCGTCCACCCAATTCGATTCCTCTATCCCGCCTCGCGCGGCGATCGCACCCCGGGCTGGCAGGTGGACCTGGGTCTGTGGATGTACGATCAGCTCACCGCACGGCCGGAAAAACACAGCCAGCTCGCCCAAGAGGAGGTGGAGGAACTGGTGCCGAACCTTGGCATCGGAAACCTCGACCGGGTTCTTGCCTACACCGACGCCATGGCCGACGACGCCCGTTTGACCCTCGCGGTGGCGGCATCTGCCCACGCCTACGGTGCGGCCGTGCTGACCCGGTGCGAGGCGATCGAGGCCGTGCGCGACGGTTCGGACCGCACCGCCGGGCTGATCATCCGCGATCTCGAGACGGACGAGACGCATCGGGTCGCGGCCCGTCTGGTGGTCAACGCGAGTGGGGTCTGGACGGATGCGGTGCGCGATCGCCTCGGTCTCGAGGGTCGCCGGGTGCGTCCGTCGCGCGGGATCCACCTGATTCTGCCCGCCAGCCTGGTACCAATCACGGTCGCGGTCTCGCTGCCCTCGCCCGACGACGGCCGACCAGTGTTTCTGGTCCCGCATCCCGAGGGAATCCTGCTGGGCACCACCGACATCTTCCACGATGGCGAGCTTGACGATCCGCGACCTACCAACGCCGAGGTGGACTATCTGTTGCGCGCCGCGGTGACTGCCTTTCCCGGTCGCGGAATCGACCGATCGGCGGTACGCGGGTCGTTCGCTGGCCTCAGACCGATCCTCGACGTCCATGCCGACGACCCGTCAGAGGCGAGCCGAGAGGAGGACATCTGGGAGGAATCCGGCGTGCTCACCGTTTCCGGCGGAAAGCTCACCACCTGGCGTTCAACGGCCGAGGAGGCGGTGGATGCTGCGCTGGCAAAGCTGCCCGACGAGATCTCACGCAGGGCGGGCCGCTGTATGACCAAGGGAACGCCACTCGCCGGCTTGGCGCCTCGAGACCTCGCCGAACGGCTGCGCGCCAACCTCGGGCTCGATGCTTCGATTTTCGCCGGGATGGCGCGCCGTCTCGGCTCGCTCGCCTGGTCGGCGGCCCTGCTCGCGCGCGGCCGGTCGGAACTCAGACCGTTACGGCCCGGTCTCGACCTCTCCGCCGCGGAGGTCAGGGCCCACTGCAGATGGGGCGCCGTCCTCCACATCGAGGATCTCCTGCTCCGCCGGGTGCGTCTCGGGATGTGGGAGCCGGAGCGCGCGATCGCGCTGCTGCCCGCACTCCGGCCCATTCTGCGGCGTGAACTGGGTTGGACATTCAAGGATTGGCAGAGGGAGCGCGAGCGGTTCCTCACCGCCCTCGAAGCATGGACACTGGGAGGAATTAAGAATTAGGAATTAAGAATTCTGAATTCTGAATTCGGAGTTCCCGCTCATCTCTCCATAGATTTCTCGACTCCGTTTGCGACCTCGCTCGAAATGACACAACTGGCGTCACGAATTCTGGGGTGGGCGGGCGGTAATTCCGAATTCGGGTGGATGGGCGGGCGGGTCTACCGCAGCTTCCACTTCATACGCCGGTCCTGCATCCAGCGTACGGCGAGGGCGTCGCGCAAACCCGAGAAGGCGCGATCCCAGGTCCCATACTTGCTCTCACCGGTGACACGCTCCACGAGCTTCCG
>CBDTWX010000619.1:0-2816 GCA_965364305.1 uncultured Thermoanaerobaculia bacterium | reverse complement strand
CAGAAGATCAAGATCGCCGGCCTGAACCAGGTGCTCGGCCGGGTGCTGCTGGAGGAGCGACGGTCACTCCCCGACAGAAGGCTGTTTCACCGACAGGCGAGTGAGCGCGAAGAAAAGATTGCCCAAACCAGCCTGGCGCAGCTGCAACTCGAGGATGAACGCCGTGAGCTGCATGACATCGCCGTGTACGTCTCAAGGCTGACGGCAGAACTCCCGTCCGCCACCGTGACATCGCTGGGCCCGGAGCTTGAACAGCTCGCAAGACAGCGGCTGGATCTGATCGATCAGGCGGTGAGCGTCCAGCGTGCCTATCTGCGCGGTCTGGCCGAGCTGGACTTCGCCCACGGGCGCCTTCTTGACGTCGTCGATCGCTACCACACCTTTCTCGGCGAGCGCCTGCTGTGGGTTCGAACGACCCGGCCGGCCGGCCTCGAATCGATGCGGGAGATACCGGGCCAGACCGCCCGGCTCTTGTCACCACAGGGTTGGTCCGATGTCGTCGAGACACTGACCCGTCGCCTGACCGAATCGCCCTACCTCATATTTTCGGCCTTGATATTCGCCGGTCTGCACTGGAAGCGCCGCCGACTCCACGAGGCGCTGCGATCGACTGGCGACAATGTCGGCAGACTCAGCAAAGACCGTCTGAGAGACACGTTCAAGGCGTTTTTCCTTATTTTGCTGCTGGCGCTACCCACGCCGCTGATCATTTTCGCGATGGGCTGGGAGCTGTCGTCGGCCAACGACGCCTCGGATTTCGAAAAAGTCATCGGGCATGCCCTGATGGGTGTCACCGCGGTCTTTTTCAATCTACAGGCACTTCGTTTCTTCCTTCAGCCCGGCAGCGTTGCCTCCACGCATTTTCAATGGGCGTCCAGCGGGCTCGAAAAGATAAGCCAGGATCTGAAATGGGTCACACCCGCGGTCGTGCTCACTGCATTCGTCACCATCGCCGCCTTCGAGGGCGATGCCGACAACATGGGAAGCGGGCTTGGACGTCTGGCCTTCGTGGTACTCATGGGTGTGCTCGCGGTCTTCTTTTTCCGCCTGTCGCGCCCGACCGGCGGAACCCTCTGGCTGTTCTTTGCGGGTCGGGAGCAAAAGACGTTCCCGCGGCTCCGGCACCTGTGGTTCGCACTGCTCATCCTGATTCCCGTCGCTTCCACCGCAGTTGCCCTGCTCGGTTTTATCTACACTGCCGGGACCCTGATCAACCAGATCCTGTTGACTATCTGGTTGCTCCTGGTCCTGATCGTCGTCCACCAGACCATCCACCGCTGGCTGTTGCTGAACAGACAACGGCTCGCCCTGCAGGATGCGCGGGCACGGCTCGAGGCCATGCGCGCGGCACGCGCCGCCAAGGAGGAGACCGAAGAGGGCTCGGAGGGTATCGCCCTGACCGTCGACGAGAGAGAGATCGACCTCGTGACGCTCGACAAAGACAGCGGCAAGCTGTTGAACGCCCTCTCGCTGCTCGCCGGCATCGCCGTTTTCTGGGGGATCTGGCGGAGCGTATTGCCCGCATTGGCGGTCCTGGACGAGATCACGCTCTGGACCTACAACTCGACCGTCGGTGAGACGACGAAACAGATCCCGATCACCATTGCAGATCTCATTTATACCGTCCTGGTCGCCATCGTGACCCTGGTGGCAATCAGGCGATTGCCGGCGTTCCTCGAGATAGCCCTGCTGCGGCGCCTCGACATAACACCGGCGGGCCGCTACACGGCGACCACCCTCACCAAATACACGATTGCCGCTGTAGGTACCGCCATCGTGTTCAGCGCCCTCGGGGGGAGCTGGTCACAGATCCAGTGGATTTTTGCCGCACTCGGCGTCGGCATCGGCTTCGGGCTGCAGGAGATTGTCGCCAACTTCATCAGCGGCCTGATTATCCTGTTTGAGCGGCCCATCCGCGTCGGCGATGTCGTGACCGTCGGGGACACAGACGGCGTCGTAACCAAGATCCGGATTCGTGCAACCACCATCCGGAACTGGGACCGCAAGGAACTGTTGGTCCCGAACAAGGAATTCATAACCCAGCGCCTGCTCAACTGGTCGCTCAGCGATCAGGTCACGCGGATCATGATCACCATCGGCATCGACTACGGCAGTGACGTCGAGCGCGCGCTGCTATTGCTGGAAGAGACCGCGGCGGAACATCCGCGTGTCATCGAGGACCCGCCGCCATTTGTCGTCTTCGAGACCTTCGGCGACAACGCCCTGACGCTGTCGCTGAGATGCTACATCGAGTCAATCGACTATCGTTTAAGCACGATTACCGACCTGAATCTGGCCATCAACCGAAAATTCGCCGAGGCCGAGCTCGGGATATCTTTCCCGCAGCGCGACGTGCATCTGGACACGAAAGCGCCGCTCGACGTTCGCATCCATCGCGACCCTGCGGGCGCTTCGGATTGACACCTGTGGGAGCGGTGCACTCGCCGCGCCAAAACACGATTCTCGGGGAATCACCTTACAACGCTCATTGGAGATCGGATCATGTCAATGACAGCTTCTCGGGCCCTCCCATACCTGTCGCTGGCAACCGGGTTCCTGGTCTTCTCCACGGTCTTTGCCCAGCAGGGCTCCTCCGGATCGCCGGAGGTGGATTGGCTGCAGCTCGGAATGGGGCTCTTTGGCGGTCTGGCGCTCTTTCTCGGAGGCCTCGACCTCCTGTCCGAGGGGCTCAAGAAGGCGGCGGGCGGCACGCTTCGAACCATCTTGCAGAAGTTGACGGTCAACCGCTTCATGGGAGCAGTTACCGGCGCATTTGTCACCGCGGTGCTCAATTCCTCGTCCGTCACCACCGTGCT
>CBDTWX010000618.1:0-2822 GCA_965364305.1 uncultured Thermoanaerobaculia bacterium | reverse complement strand
TCATCAGCACCAGCGGCACGACAAGGAACATGGTGATCAGACCCTGGAAGTTCTGCGCCTCCTGCTCGGTGTCGAAGGCTGCCCCGATCCCGGCATAGAGCGTGCCGTACAGCAGAAAGCCGAGCACGAAGTAGACCACGAAGAAGATCAGGAGCTGGGCTGGAACGGTTGGCAGCTCCATTCCGCTGATGCCAATTGCCGCCACCGCGCCGGGGGCCGAGATGGCCGCCATCAGCGCCGCCCACAGCACGAACTGGGTCAAACCGACCGCCCCGATGCCGAGAATCTTGCCGAGCATCAGCTCGAAGGGCTTGACGGTCGATATCACGACCTCGACCACGTGCGAGCTCTTCTCCTCGAGCACCCCGCGCATGACGTAGATGCCGTACATCAGAACCGTGACGTAAATGATCATCATGAAGACGTAGGCCAGGATGAAGCTCTGGCCGCGGTCGCGGGTCTCGTCGCCCCCTCTGCCGAGCTTCATCGTTTTGAGGCCAACCCTTTTTGTCAGCTCCCGCACCTCTTCGGGGTCGAGGCCGGCGTTGGTCAGGCGGTCGGCCACCATGACGTTGTTGACCGAGCCCTCGAGCACCGAGACCAGTTTGAAGGCGGCGACGTTCGGCGCCACGTACTCGGGCTGGCCCTGGTCCGGCATCTCGGCGGGGATCAGCAGCATACCGTCGAACTCCTTCTGTTGGACCTGTTCCTTGATTCGCTCGCGGGTCGCCTCGGGATCGGCGCCCGGGTCTTGGCGGAGTAGGGAGACGCTGAGCTTCTCGTCGTCTCCCCCGAGCCGGCGCTGAACTTCGGCCTGCACCGGTTCGAAGAACCGGCCAGAGAGGTCGATCACCGCGACCGAAAACTCGCCACCGCCGCGCGCGGCGAGGTAGGCGGGGAGAATCATCATCGCGCCAAGAAATATGGGCACCAGCAAGGTCGAGATCCAAAAAGCCTTGGTGCGGACCCGCTCCAGATACTCGCGACGGATGACTGCGCTGATTCTAGCCCACATGGTGACGGTCCTCCTCCACGGCGCGGATGAAGATGTTTTCGAGATCGGGAACGAAGCGAGTGAAGGTCTCCACCCGGCTGCTCTCGACCAGGGCGCTCAGCAGTTCCCTGGAATCCGCACCGTCTTCGAGATCGAGCAGGCGCTCCTCGCCCAACGGGTGGACCGCGACGACGCCTGGGAGCGCGGCGAGATCGCTCTCGGCGAGATCCGATTGCACCCGCCAGGTGTTGCCACCGTATTCGGTACGGATCTCCTCGAGGGAGCCATAGAGGATGGGCCGTGCGCGGTTGATCAGACAGATCGAGGTGCAGAGCTCGTCCACCTGTGGCAGCACGTGGGTCGAGAGCACGATCGTCACACCCTCCGCCGCCATGGCGAGCATCAGGTCCTTGATCTGCCGGGTGTTGATCGGGTCGAGACCCGAGAAGGGCTCGTCGAGGATCAGCAGCGGGGGCCGGTGGAGGATGGTGCCGATGAGCTGAATCTTCTGCTGCATCCCCTTCGACAGGTCTTCGACCTTGTTGGTCGCCCACTCGTCGAGCTCGAAGCGCTCGAGCCAGGCCGCGGCGCGCTTCTTCGCCTCGCCGGGCCGGATGCCGCGGATCGTGCCAAGATAGACGAGGTGCTCGAGGACCTTCATTTTCTTGTAAAGGCCCCGCTCCTCCGGCAGGTAGCCGATGATCCGGCGCCGGTCGTCGTCCACCGGCTGGCCGTCGAGCAGGACCTCGCCCGCGTCCGAGGCGATGATCCGCATGACCATCCGAATGGTCGTCGTCTTGCCCGCCCCGTTGGGGCCCAACAGCCCAAAGACCGAGCCCCGCGGGACGACAAAGCTGAGGTCGTCCACCGCCACGTGGTCCCCGTAACGCTTGCTCAGATTCTTGAGCTCCAGTATCGCGTCCACAGCACCTCCTTGGTTCAACATCGCACAATACTACGCCCTGATCGTGCATCTGTTCCAAACTCACCAATCCTCGCAAGCCGTCAGCTCGCGAGGATTGGTGAGGGCGCGGCTTCGCCGCGGTCCGGCTCTCGCTGAGCGATGCCAACGGCCGAATCGCCATGCCGCCCCTGTGTGTCATCCCGATCGAGAGAGCGTAGCGAGCGAGCAGAGGGATCGCCTCCAATTGTCATCCCGACCGAGGGAGCGTAGCGAGCGAGCAGAGGGATCGCCTCCAATTGTCATCCCGACCGAGAGAGCGGAGCGAACGAGTGGAGGGATCGCCTCCAATTGTCATCCCGACCGAGAGAGCGGAGCGAACGAGTGGAGGGATCTGTGGGGCGATTTTTTGAAATCGCGCTCTCGAGAGTCTCGATCGAATCAGAAACCCACCTCGTGTTGAGGCAACGAACGACTTCCTTATAGGAAACCCGTGGCGCGGAACGGCGCCATCGACACGCTCGACGCCAACTCGAATCCCGAAAACCCAGAAGATCGTTGGTGACAGCGCCCTGTCGATCCCGATCCGAGAGCGCGGGCCGGCCCAGCACCATGGATCATGCTCCCGGGAGGGTGGGTGGTAATTCCGAATTCCGAATTCCGAATTCCGAATTCCAACCCACGTCTTGCACCCCGAAGATCCTTGTGGCACAATACGCACCCCTTGGCTGCGCCGATAGCTCAATTGGATAGAGCATCTGGCTACGGACCAGAAGGTTGGGGGTTCGAGTCCCTCTCGGCGCGCCACCTACTTTTCCGCCCTCCCAACTTGAATCGAGATGCTGGCGTGGGCGTGTTGCGCCGCCCGAGGCGGCGCGTCTCGCCGGAGCCAGCGGGTGGCTGTATGGCCTACCACCGCCCGCCCTG
>CBDTWX010000617.1:0-2827 GCA_965364305.1 uncultured Thermoanaerobaculia bacterium | reverse complement strand
TAGGTCACCGTCCGCTCAGCGGCCTGCGCGACCAACGGACGCCACGCCGGCTCCGTCACGCGGAGATCGCCCTAGAGCTCAGCCGAAGCTGGGCCCAGGCCCTCACCCGGCCGAAGAGGTGAGGCTGATCACACTCGACGGTGAACTTTTTGCTCCCCAAATCCGTCTCTCTCTACGAAGGTTGACTGCATGGGACCACATGTCATTCGCGAAAAACGACAGCGCCCGGCTGAAGGGACGAAATGGGATGGGGAACGCGGCCGCCGATCGAACCTTGTGATCGCCGACTCCGGCACCACCGCCGAGATTCTCGTCGTTCCTGCCACGGAAAGGCTCGCACTCGGATCGCAGTTTCGATTCCGCGAGATCGTCTGGGTTGTTACGGGACATCGCCGCGATAGCGGCATCCTGGTCGCCGAGCCGATCTCGCAGTAACCCACCCAACCGCCCAATACTGGATTCCCGATGCTGGATCCACCTACCCGGCGGCCAGTGGCCAGTTTCCAGTGCCCAGATTGGGTAAGGTCCAAGTTGGGTCAACGGCAGGGGCGGCGGACAGCGACAGAAATCACCTACAGCAGTCAGGGGCAGAAGACTGTGACCGGGGCAGCGGATGCGACGCCGTCTTCACTGATGGCATCAGCATGTCCATGCGCGACGCATGAACCACCATCCCGGTCAACAGACTTTCGGTGCAGCCGTCTCGGCCGCTCGGTTTGCATATTGACGGTATGCATGTGGCTTCTCGTCGTTGAGTTCGACGCTGTCGACAGCCCGTGACCTTCAGCCGCGAGGATGACTCCGGCGGTGGACCGTCATCAGGTGTGCGAGGTCGACCTTTGTGTAGACCTGCGTGGTCGCCAGCGAGCTGTGGCCGAGCAGCTCCTGTATCGCGCGCAGATCCATGCCGGCTTCGAGCAGGTGGGTGGCAAAAGCGTGGCGAAGGGCGTGCGGGTGGAGATGGCTCAGATCAGCGGTCCGGCGGACACCCTGATCGAGGGCCCGCCGCACCGAACGCGCGCTGAGGCGACTGCCCCGTTGGTTGACGAAGAGAGGATCCTGCTCATCAACAACTTTCGCACGCCACCGTGCCCTTTCGGGCAGGTAGGACTCGAGAGCTCGTGCCGCCGGCCGCCCAAACGGCACCAATCGCTCCTTTCGACCCTTGCCGCGGACGCGCACCATCCGTTGGCCGAGCTGCACGTCCGCCAGATCGAGCGTCACGAGCTCGCCGACCCTGAGTCCCGCCGCATAGAGCAACTCCACCATTGCACGGTCGCGGCGCCCGGCGGCGGTGTCCGGAAATCCTTCCATCAACGCTTCGATGGCGTATCGATCCGCGATCTCCGGTGCCGGCTGGCTGGCCCGCGGATGCGGCACGGCCTCTGCGGGGCTCGAGTTGGTGACGCCCTCGCTGACCAAGAACCGAAAGTACGTGCGCAAACAGGCCAGCGCACGACCGATGGAAGAAGGCGCAAGACCTCGGGAATGCAGGTGGGCGAGATAGGCGCGCACAGGCGCCGGGGTCACTGTCGCGGGCCGAACGATCTCGAACTCTGAATCGACGAACTCGATCAGCGAGCGGATTTCCCTTCGATAAGCGCGCAGAGTCGCGGGAGAAAGATTCCGTTCCCACTCGAGATGCTCGAGAAAGCGCTCCAGCATCCAAGGACTCATCGCGCTATCATAGACCGAGTCGTTCATCAGATACCGTCCGGCTTGGGCGGCAGGGTTCGGGTGAAGCGCCACCACCACAACCGAAGGAGATCACGCATCATCTCGCTCGAGTGCCGTACCGCCAGCACTCTCGATTCCTCCACGTGATGCCACCGAACCGCCACCTCCTCAACCGACCGCCCCCAGGATTCGGCGATCACCAGGTACTCTACATCGAACGCGAAACCGTCGAGTTTCTGCACACCGGCGAGAGCGTTTGCAACGATTCCGGGGAAGAGCTTGAAACCGCACTGCGTGTCGTGGAGGCGGCTGAGGCCAAGCATCCGCACCATCAGGTTGAATGACCGCCCCATCATGTCGCGATATCGAGGCTGCGGAGTTTCCACCAGGCTTCGATCGACGGCACGCGAACCAATCGCAATCCCGCCGTCAGCTGCCGAGCGCGCCAGCACCGGAAGCTCCTCGATCGGTGTCGAGAGATCGGCATCTGTGAGCAACACGAATTCGCCGGTCGCACGCGCAAAACCGGTGCGAACGGCCGCCCCCTTCCCCCGGTTCTCGCGATGGGTTTCGACGCGCAGGACGACGCCGTCCATGGGTTCCACCGAGCGAGCCGCTTCCCCCGTGCCGTCCGCGGATCCGTCATCGACCACAATCACCTCGGCCGGCAGCCAGGCCGCGTCAGTCGCCAGAAAGGCGTTGATCCGTTCCAGAGTCGGAGGCAGACGGATTGACTCGTTCAACGCCGGGATGACAACACTCAATCGACCCCGGGGCCGCGACCCGGATGTCTTTGCGAAAGCCTGCACCGAACCAACTTAGCGGAGTCTCCGCGGGAAGTCGATGCTACACTCTTGCCAGAGACCGGTGCGGCAGGGAGGTCGGAATGGATGCGGTCCGTTGGGAGTACCGGATCATCAATATTCGATCAGAAAACTATCGTATCGATCCTGCCAAAGAGAGCGAGTTGAACGCTCTGGGAGATGCCGGATGGGAGTTGGTGGCGATCACAGCGATCAACTACAAGACCGCCGCCACCGATCATATCGGCATGGTCTTCAAGCGACAAAAGGGCTAGCCCGGACTATTCACCAGGGTTCGAAGCGAAAGGTTCGAGGTGACGTGCCCAGGGTCGTTTTCGACCCGAGGG
>CBDTWX010000616.1:0-2845 GCA_965364305.1 uncultured Thermoanaerobaculia bacterium | reverse complement strand
GATCACCTCGACTCTTCCGGGAGCAATCCGTGCGGCCGTGCGCGCGCAATCCATCGCGACGTCGCCGCCGCCGATGACGCCTATTCGTCGGCCCAGCTGGGGTGGGTCACCCGAGCGCGCGGCGCGAAGAAAGTCGAGACCATCGATCACCCCGGTGGATTCTTCGCCCTCGAGACCGAGACGAAGGCCCCGGCGTGCGCCGATGGCGACGACGATCGCGCGAAAGCCCTCGGCCATCAGCGATTGCAGCGTGACTGTCTTTCCGACCTCCTGACCGTGGCGCATTTCGACGCCGAGGGCACGAATGCGGTCGAGGTCCGAGTCGATCGAGTGGACGGGCGCCCGGTAGCCGGGTATCGTCGCCGAGACCATCCCTCCGCTGGCCGTCCGTGCCTCGAAGATCGTGACCCGGTGGCCCGCCCGTGCGAGGTGGGTGGCTGCGCCGAGACCGCACGGCCCTCCACCGATCACCGCCACGGGCGGCCGGGTCACGGCGGGCGGTGTGATGTCCCGCGGTGGAGGCTCGTGATCGGTGATGAACCGCTTGATTTCCCGGATCGCCAGTGGTTCCTCCATGTGGGTGCGGAGGCAGACCGGTTCGCACGGGTGGTGGCAGGTACGGCCGAGCGTCGACGCGAGAGGATTGTCGTCTCGAGTGATGGCTGCCGCGCCGTCGAGATCTCCATCTCGGACCCTTCGCATGTACTCCGGGACCTTCTGATCGACGTCGCAGATATCGGTGCACGGCGGCTCGATACAGTCGAAGAGGCCTAGGCGACGATCGGTTTTCGTGTGCTGACGATCGTAGGTCGTCTTGTGGAGGGCGGGATCCGAGAGGGTCGATTCGGCGTAGGTGCGAAGGTTGTGGCGGGCGGCGTCAGCGACGCTGCGAGCCCCCCCCGCGGCACCGGACAGGATGTACTCCTCGATGTGCTCACTTTCCTCGGCCTCCATCGCGGCGGCGATGTTTTCAAGGTATTGGCCGAAACGAAGATAGCCGCCGGGTCTGAGGATGTCTGAACAGACCGTCACTGTCCGCATGCCGGCGCGAATGAGAGATGGCGTGTTGACGGCATCGGCGCCACCCGAGAACGACATCAGCGGCTGTGGGGCACAATCCTCGGCCAGCTGGTGGGCGAGCTGAACGGTCAGGGCGTGAAGCGGGCGTCCGGAGAGGTACATGGTCCTCTCGGTCGAATCAAACACGTGGCGGTGGTTGGTCACGGCGAGGGTGTTGGTGAGCTTGACACCGAATGCCAGTTCGAGTCGTGCGGCGGTGCCCATGAGGTCGTGGATCAGCGTGAGGGCTTCGGGATAGGCGAGATCGTTGGCGAAGACCTCGTCGGGGATGGTCAAATCTGCGTAACCGAGGCGGTCGTTGAGGATGTGACGTACCATCTCGGGGCCGAGGAGGGTCGGGTTGAGCTTGACGCTGCAGTGAAAGCCACGTTCGTGCAGCAGATACTCGACAATCGAGCCGATTTCTCCCGGTGGGCACCCGTGCATCGTCGATAGGGTGACGTTGTCGGAGAGACGCGCCGGCACATCGCCATCCGCCACCTCCGGGAATCGGTGCGCAACCGCCGAGATGGACCGCCCGAGGTCGTCTCCGGGGTTCTCCACCCGGTCGAGGAAGTTTTGCATGTTGGTTTGACGAATGCCGGCGAGGTCGTAGCCAACCGAGAGATTGAAGATGATGCCGGGAGAGTCTCCCGGCAGACCCAGCCGCCGGTGGAGTGCGTGGATGATGACCCAGGCGTCGAGGTACTCGCGGAATGACTCCTCCACCTTGAGCTCCTGGGACCACTCGACGTTGAAACCCTCGTCCTGCATGTCGATACAGGGTTTTGAGATCTCGAGCTCGTCGAGCGTCTGCACGGTCTTGAGCTCGATGAATCGTGCGCCACAGAGCCAGGATACGACGATGTTCTGGGCAAGCTGCGAGTGCGGACCGGCCGCGACTCCAAGAGGGGTCTCCAATCTCTGCCCGTAGACCTCGGTACGAAAACGGTCGCCAGGGGTCGGTATGAAAAAGAGCTGTCGCGGGATGCCGAAGATCGAATCTTTGATCTCGAGCTCATCGGCGATCCAATCGACCAGCTGTGCACGCGCCAACGGACGAAAGCGATCGGACACGGCTCACCTGCCCTTTTTGTCGGCGAACATCCGCCGGTCGGCCTCTTCGAGTGCTGCGGTCGGGTCGCCGCCCGGGAAAATCTCGGCGACGCCGGCGGCGATGGTAAAGGCGGGGCCCTCATCAGTCGGCCGCTCGAGCGCCTCGCGGATGGCGCCGATCCGTGTCTTGGCCCTCCCCCGATCCATTCCCGGCGCAACGACCAGGAACTCGTCACCACCCCAACGGATGACGTGATCTTCCGGCCGGAACTGATCGACGATGGTCCGTGCCAGACGCTGCAGCGAGGAATCCCCGACGGCATGGCCGAAGAGATCGTTGATGTCTTTGAAGTCGTTGATGTCGATGAAGATGATGATCCCGCCAGAGTCGGCAACGGAGTCCACAGCGCGCCGCAGACTTCGCCGATTCGCGAGATCCGTCAAAGGATCGGTGTCGACGAGGCGGCTCAGACGCTGCTGAGAGGCCAACAACTCTCGGTTGGCGTAGTGCAGGAGCTCTTCCCGTCGGTCGGCCAGCACGGCGATACACGTGAGTGCGAGGATCAACTCAACCCATGCGTCGAGGAAGGAGGAGTAGTTGAGGAATTTGAATCCGATCAGATTACCCCACAGCGCGGGAACAAGGAGGACGGCAGCGTGGAAAAAGACGATGCCCTCGACCAACATCGCCAAACCGAGCCACCTCGAAATGCGCGATCGTGGCTTGCGG
>CBDTWX010000615.1:0-2858 GCA_965364305.1 uncultured Thermoanaerobaculia bacterium | reverse complement strand
AAAAACGTACCAGGTACGGGGGTGTTGATGTTCCCATCCTGATACGACCCGCTTTCGGCAACCTGGCAACCAGACCGGGCCTCCGGTGCCGTGCTTCACCGGCATCGCCGGAGGGCCGATCATCGAAGCATGCACGGTGGCCGACGCCCAGCTTCGCGGCATCGGGGTCGGCGTGCAGACCGGCGCCGCACTTGCCCGATTCCCCGGCATCAGCGATGCCTACTTCGCCGCCAGGAATCCGGCGACCCATCCTCAGAGAGAGATGAGCTGGACCCTGGGTTGGTTTGAATCGCTGCAACAAAGCTCGCGGCACGACATCGAGGTCAAGTCACCGGTCTCGGGCGCCTTTTGCACGTCGTTGCAGGTGCCGCGCAACGGCACCGGCACTTGCAAGCTGACCCAGGAGCAGGCCAACGAGTTCGAGGAGGGGAAGCTCAGGGTTCGCATCATCAGCAGAGAGGACATCGGCGGAGGGTTGATCCCGGCTGATCACCACATCTACAGCGACTCCTTCGATTTCGGGGACACCGGCTCATGGTCGGAAACGGTGCCATGGCGACTAACCCGTACTTCTCACCAGGCGTCTACTACGGACGGCGAATCACGGCGGCTCCAGACGTTCGCTGTGCCCAGGACGTTTTGCCAGGGTGATCCTCATCACGCCTGCAACTGCGCGTCTTTTCCTACCTCCCCGCGAGACGAAACCCATCGACACAAGCAGACGCGGAGAATGTCCGAATGTATGAACCTGGCGTCATTCCTGCTATGGAGCCTGTGCCGACCAGGCATCAAAGGTGCCGAGCTCAAAGCCGTCGAAGAACAGCGGGCTCGGGTCGGTGGCGAGACGCTCCACGGCGCCGCTGTCGCAATCGCTGTCGGCTCGGAGAAAACCACGCTGGTCGAATGTCGGGCAGCTTCCGGCCAGGTTGCCGATCGCCGGGCTTCCGCTGAGAGGCAAGATGGTCGCGGTTGGTCCGCCGAAGTCTCCCAGCGGACCCATCATCGGATCGACGCCGGCCTGGTCATTGGGACCAGGGCCAAAACCACAAGTGCTCAACGGGCTCTCGATGTTGCCGCCAAGAGTGGCGATGAATCCCGAGGGCGAGGGCGCGCAGTATCCAACGATGATGGTGTTTCCAATCTCCATGTACCCGTCGTTCTTCACCGCCTGGCCCTGGTGAGCCTGGTTCTTGTCGATGGTCACGCTGAGCATATTGACGGTCGCCGTTTTTGAAACGGCGATACCCCCACCGCCACCCACGGATCGATTGCCCGCGATCGTGGAGTTCGCGATATTGAGGACGGATTGCCCGCCATAGATGGACTCATGCACGTAAAGGCCGCCTCCAATGGAATCAGCATAGGTGAGGGAGTTGTAGCTGATCGTCGATCCTGAGATGGTGCAGGTCGCATCCCACATGGCGAACCCTCCACCCGAAGCCCCCGACGTGGTATTCGTCGTGATCGTGGAATTGATCACGGAGCAAAACCCTTCGAACGTCATTAATCCGCCGGCCCACCCATCGGCGCGATTGCCGATGATCACGCTGCCGTCCTGAACCGTGAGACCTCCGGAATACGAGTAGATGCCACCACCGACCTTGCCCCGATTGTCTTTCACCCGAACGTTGCTCAGAACGACGATGGTGCTGTCAATGTAGATCCCGCCGCCGTCATCATAGCTGGCTGAGTCGCCACAATATCCCCCTGTGATCGTCAGGTTGGCAAGTCCGACCTTTGCGTTCGCCGCAGCGATATGGAACACGCGATCGCCGAGATCCGTAGCGTCGATGACCGTCTCTGAAGGCCCCTTGCCGGCGATGATGACGGGGCCGGTGATGTCGAGATCGCCGGCTTCCGCCGTGTCGTCGTTCCCTGCAATACTCAGATGGAAGGTCCCGGCAGGCAGCTCGATGGTATCGGGTCCTGAGCTGGTGTTGGCGGCCCAGACCGCATCGCGTAAGGAGCAGGGCCCGCCGGCGGGACACCCGTACCGCAACACGTCGTCTGTTTCGGTGACGACGAAGTCCAAGGCGCCGACAGGCGGGCTGAAAATGAGCAGCACCAGGGCCGTCATCAGAGGACCAAGAGTTGCCGTCGAGGACGTGATTGTTGACCGTCGCATAATTGCCTCCATGAAGTGTTTTCCCATTTGAAGGCTTCATGGTCCTTCACGTCTATAACGCCGGTGAACTGCGAATGCGCACACAGTGGCGCTGCCCGAGAATCCTTGATCGCGGTTATCAGTTCAGCCGGCCGCTTGTACACCTCTCGGCGGTGGGCAACCCTACTCCTTAAACGTGCCAGGTACGGGGGTATTGAATTGTCATCCCAAACAGCCTGTCTGATTGAGGTCATCGGTGAAACCGGCAGGTACCCGGTCGCCCTCATTCCGTGACAGGGGTGAATTTCTGTGCACTGTATACAGTATGCAACAAAGCACCACCCGACTCGACCGCGGAAATCTCAGCCACGATCTGGCCGCCATGATCCGCGAAATGATCTTCGATGGACGGCTGCCCGCCGGCACCCGGATCAACGAGGTCCACCTGGCCCAGGAGCTGGGGGTCAGCCGGACGCCGCTCCGGGAGGCGTTGGCAGGTCTGGTTGCCGAGGGGGCCCTGATCAGCCTCCCGCGCCAGGGCGTGTGGGTTCGCGAGCTGACCCTCGAGGAGGCCCGCCACATCTATCCGATTCGGGCCTTTCTCGACCCCGAAGCGCTTCGGCTCGCGGGCCTTCCGTCACCCAAGAGGCTGAAGCGCCTCGAAGAGATCAACACCAGGCTCCGGAAGACCGGAACGGCGGCGGCCGCCATCCGGCTCGACGAGGAATGGCACCGCGAGCTGTGGGCGGAATGC
>CBDTWX010000614.1:0-2873 GCA_965364305.1 uncultured Thermoanaerobaculia bacterium | reverse complement strand
ACTCGCTGACCACGAAATTGTCGGCATTTCCGCCCAGTTCCGCCGAGTGGACGAGCGGCAGAACCAGCTCGGTTGACGACACCGCATCGTCGAGCAGGATCCCGGGCTGGCCCTGTCCGAAGGTGGTACCGTCCGGTACGAGGTTATAGGTGCGAACGAAGACCACCGTCCCTGGACCGTCAACCGTCACGTACACCAGGCCGGAGGACGGATTCTCCGGAAGCAACACGTCGTCAACATAGAGCGACCCGTTCGGGGCCACCGCCAGAGGGCCCGAGAGGAGATTGCCGGGCCACTGCTCACCCTTGGCCACGAAGTAGATCGACACGATTCGCCCGACGGTGCCGGCGTTGGCGACCGCGATCTGGCTCTTCCAGTTGGAGGGCTCTTCGCCCGGTAACGACGCCACCGCCGGCATCAGCCAGGTCTGCGATTCGTCCGATCCGGAGGCGTCTTTTCCCCCGAGAAAGAGGGCCCCCGTGGCGAGCGGATCGAGCCAGTCCGAAAGCCGGGTTTCGGGCGTTCCCTCGCCTGGCACGTGGCGCGCCATTCGGCCGTACCAGTCCGCGTCGTCGTTACCGCACGCCGCGAATCCGCCGCTCAATGTTCCGATGCAGAGACCGGTGCTTGGATCGAAGAGGCATCCGCCGGAGGAACCGCCCTCCGTGGTGCCCGTGTCCCAATCCTCGACTCGAAGATAGTTGCCGTTGCCCGGCGAGACCGTTTCGAGGTACGACGTAATCGTGAGCGGGTCGTTTTCAAAGCTGATCGACTTCTCGTCGCCGGACGGGTGATGGATGGTGGCCGCCGAGGCTGGGGTGGTGTCGCGGGCGTCCCAGCCGGCATAATAGACCTGGAAACTCTCGTCAGGCCGAGCATCGAGCTCGACCATAGCAAAATCGGAGCCGTCACCAAGTACAGACGAAGCGACAAACGTCGAACCGCTCTGATTCTGGCTCAGGCTTCCTCCGGCGAGATCGTCGCATGCCGGGGACTCGTAGTTCCAGTAGGCGACGATCGATGGAGCTTCGGTCGGCTCTTCAAGACAGTGTTGCGCGGTGAGCAGGTAGGGCGTTTCATCCTCGGCAGTGTTGTTGACCAGCTGTCCGGTGCAAAGGAATATGCCGGAGATGGTGATCCTCGCCACAGAACGAATCTGGTTGCGCCAGGCGTCCCCTTCCGGGCAGATGACGTTGACATTGCAGGAGCCACGTTTGGCGGAGGGCTCCGCTTCGTCTTCTCCGAAGAAGCGATAACCGTGGTTGACGGATGATATTTCGAGGTCCGCGGAGGCCTCTCCAGGCGGCACAAGGAGCTCTGCGACGATTTCGTCACCGAGGACGAGCGCCGTCCACAAACCACCGGTGGCGTTCCGGTTCGTCTCGGTGTAGGGACCTTGAATTCCCGCACCCTCTGGATCGTGAACCCAGAAGGCGGCACCGGCAGGAAGATCAAAAGTTGTGAGGCCAAGGTTGAGACTGAGAGCACCCGGTGAGGATATCCGGAGCCGCCACAGCCGAGAGCCGTCGGCGAGGATCTCCCAGGTGCCACTGGAATCAGGGTCGAACTCGACCTCGTGAGCGGTGGCGAACCGGGTCGGCGCCGGTCGGTTCATGGCTTCCTGCCGGGCATCTTCGGCGAGCAGGGCCTCGACATCGACCGGCGGCATCACCCTGGCATCGACGGCGTCGAGAGACTTGACAGTCGGTAGCAGACTTGGGGGCAGGGCGGTGGTCTGGCCGGCAAAAAGGCTGGCCGCTCCGGCGGAGATCGCGATTGCTAGGGCGCAGACCCGACCGCTGACGGTGCTTTTGGTGACTGAATTCATAGGTGTCGCTCCCTCGATTCCTCGGGCCCGGTACTCAGTTTGGATAACCCGGATGTCGTGCCGAGATTCCAGCTACGATAAAAACTCAGTCTTCGATGGAGATTTTTTCTACCTTGACCGGCGTCAACGGCCGATCCTGGGCATTGGTCGCGGTGGACTCGATCGCCTGGACGACCTCCATCCCCTCGGTGACTTTCCCAAAAACCGGGTGCTTCGACTGGCCCGGACTGAACCAGTCGAGGAACGTGTTGTTGGCGGTGTTGATGAAGAACTGCGAGCCACCGCTATTGGGGCGGCCGGTGTTGGCCATCGACAGCGTGCCCGGAGCATTTGAGAACTTGGCGCCCTCCAGATGCTCGTCGGCGATGGTGCCGTGCGGCGGACCACCGGTTCCGGCACGTGGGCTTGCGGGGTCCTGCGAATGGGGGCAGCCGAACTGGACCATGAATTGTTTGATGACGCGGTGGAAGTGCAGCCCATCGTAAAAGCCGCTCTTCGCCAGCTCGATGAAATTGGCGGCGGTGATCGGCATCTCCTCGAGGAATATCTCGGTCTTGAAAGTGCCCAGTGATGTCTCGAATGTCGCGGTCGGGTTGGCCATGATGACTCCTTTGGTCGCGCGGTCCGCTATGTGGCGCCATACCTTAGCACGTCGGAGAATTAGGAATTGCGAATGAGGAATGAGGAATTTTGAATTCGGAATTCGGAATCCGGAATTCGGAATGCCGCCCGCCCACCCGTGTAGATTTCGAATTTCGAATTGCGGATTTCCTGCTCCCCAGAGATTCCTCCAAGGACGCTGCGCATCCTTGTTCGGAATGACACAGGACATGTCATCCCGAGCGAGGCGTCCGGAGGAGCCGACGAGAGATCTGTGAGGCGGGGTGAGAGGGTGGCATTCAGAATTCCGACTTCCGAATTCTCGTCTCCTGTATCCTGCCTTCGGGCGGGAGGGCGCCAAGGAGGATTCGTGATCGTCCGTCGATTGGCTGGTTTTTTTGCTTTTTTCGTGGTGGCCGCTACCATACCGGTGTCTGCCGAGACT
>CBDTWX010000613.1:0-2884 GCA_965364305.1 uncultured Thermoanaerobaculia bacterium | reverse complement strand
TACTCCTCCACGATTTCAGGAGAGACGACGAGTTCGAATTTTTCATCCCGCCAGGCCTCGAGGATTCGCGACGGCATTCCGCCGAAGAACACGCCGGAGACGAGGACATTGGTGTCGACAACGACCCTCATCGGCTCGCACGTACCGCCTTGAGAGCAGCAGCCACGTCTGAGCGTTTCATCCCGGCTTGCCGTGCCTGACGCCTCGCTTCCTGAATGATGTCGTCGAAATCCGACATCGACGGAGGAGTAATCAGCTTGAGGATGACTGCGTCACCCTCTCCGACGACAACGAACTTCGAGCCCGCTTTCAGGCCGAGGGCGTTCCGAACTTCTTCCGGTATGACGACCTGCCCCTTTGAAGACATCTTGGTTGTTGCGCTGGTTGGCATTGTCACGTCTCCAATTCTTACTGGTAAGAATATACATTCAAACCTGCTTGTCCGCAAGCCCAAGGCCAAAGGGCTTGAGATCACACGATGTGATCTCAGAAGGTCGAACTGTGTTTGGGTTGCCTGAAACAAGAAGTCATCGAGGCAGCGGTCCTGGTTTCTTTTCTGTCATGGTATGAATTACAGCGCCGGTCTCCTCGACGTCGAGGATCGCGTGACCGACATCGGCGTCTGGAACATTGATGTGAGTCATGCCGCGATACCAGGGAGGAAATTCCCGTCGAGGTTCAGGATCTCCCCTTTCGTGAAAGGTGGCAGATCGGAGTGGATCACCTGAAGGCGAAGCTCCCGGTCAGAAAGACGTTCGTAACTTGCGTCATCATAAAAACCGAAATCTCCAGCGTGGATCACCGCATCAGCTTGAACCGAGCCGGCCAGCTGGTTGATGATCTCGAGCCTTCCATGGGTATCGCTCATTAGAAGGAATCTCACGCGATGACCTTGCCTGTTTCCGTGTTTTCTATGGGACGCACACATGAATATTACGCTCTATTTATGCTTTCAGCAACCGGATTGAGCTCTCGCGACGGGCCAGGGCCCACCCTTCTTTGCCCAAGGTGACAGTTTGTTGCGACCGTTTCCTTTGTGTCATTTCGAGCGAGGACCGAAGGTCCGACGAGAAATCTGTGGGTGGCTCTACAATTCGGCATGAACCAAGGTTCTCTTCCTGTCGTCGACAGGGTCTGAAAAGGGCTTCGTAACCATCATGCGAATCATCGCGACTGCAGATCTTCACGGGTTTCACGATGTCTACGAATGGCTCGTGGGCATAGCGGCGGTCGAAGAACCGGACGCAATCGTGCTGGCCGGCGACCTGTTGGGATGGGGCGGCGCCTTTGACACGATCGAGGAGGCGCAGGCCGCCGATCGACTCGTGGTGCTTCAGCGCTTGTTTCTGATCAAGTGTCCGGTCCTTTATGTCATGGGTAACGATGACTTCATAGAGCTCGATGCTCCGGCTCCTTCCCAGCATTCGGTTCACGGCAAGCGAATCGAGATGGGCGAGTTCAACTTCGTCGGCTATCAGTTCACCCTGCCCTTCATGGGTGGCATCCACGAGAAACCGGAGGACGAGATCGCGGAAGACCTGACTCGGCTCGAGGCAGATGTCGACGGCAGGACGGTCTTGGTGACCCACGGGCCGGTATTCGGCGTTCTCGACAGGGTTCGCGGTGGTCAGCACGTTGGGTCAGAGTCACTCCGTGATTTCGTGGACCGTACGGCTCCTCGAGCTCACATCCACGGTCACATCCACGGAGAGTTCGGTCGTGACGGTCTTCACTTCAACGTCTCCTCTGCCGGAAGGAAGCGGGCCATGGTCATCGATCTCGTGACGATGGAGCACAGGGTGATCGAGGCGGTGGGCTGAGGCAGTCCCACCCGGAGGGCGCGGCAGGATCCTTCTCAGCTCAATCCTGGGCAGATGTCGGTTGAACGACCATATCGGACAGCGGGCACCTGATTCTGAGCGTACGCGGGGGCACATTTCGAAAATCAGGTCTAAAATATGTACAAGGGTTCGAAAATTTTCCGATGTTGCGACCAGCCGATGATGCGCCGCTCGCCTGTTATCCTCCGTCGAGAAGAACGATCTCGGCCGCACGAGCCGGGCCCTCGAAAGTGACCGATCGGCGCACCACCAGGCGCTTGAGCATCCCGGCCGTGGCGGAAGCACTGAGTCTGGAACCCGAGATTGGCTGAGTCGATGCCTCCCGTGATGCGCAACCACAACGGTCTCTCCTACGAAGAGCGATGGGCTTTGTGGCAGAACGCCAAGGCGCTGAGCTGCCGGATCCGTGCCAGGAAACGGTTGAGGACGAGTGGCGCGCGGCGGGCCCGCGTATCGACCTGCCAGCGGGTGCGAGGGATCACCCAGGAGGCCTTGGGCAGGGTTCATGATGAAACTCCCACATTTCGTTCGGTGATCGCGAGAGTTCACGGCATCACGGCCGGGGTGTCCCGAAGAGGTGCTCGGGAGTGGCGGCTCGCGAGCGTGATTCGCAGGCTGCCAGGACTCACTGCATGGTGTTTCCTGTTTCTCGCGGTAGTCATCGTCGCGCGTATTTCCGCTCAACAGCCGGCCATCGAACCGTCTGCAGACCCAGAGCAGCAGCGCTGGCTCAGGGCGCGAGCGGCGGCGGCCGTCTCCGACGCGCTCGCAGTCATCGGACACGGGATCCGAATCTTCGAGGTCGAGGCGAAACCGCTCCCGCCGGGGTGGGCGGCTGAGTACCGGCCATGGGAAAAGGCCATCGCCGTCAATTCGAATCTCATTTTCAGCAAAACCGGGATTCTCGACGCGGCTGCGCACGAGTGCGTGCACGCGATATTTCACCAGGCAGGGCTGTGGCCGCAGCCGGACCACCCGCAAAAGTGGGTGCTCTTGAACGAATCGGCAGCGTACGTTCTCGGCGCTCATGTGGCGGGCCGGGT
>CBDTWX010000612.1:0-2912 GCA_965364305.1 uncultured Thermoanaerobaculia bacterium | reverse complement strand
CTTTCACCGCCTCACCCCCCACCCGCTCCACATCCAGATCGACGACGTAGGTTGAGCCCGAGCTCCGAGCCACGGACACCTGGCCGAGCTCATGCGTCAGATTGAAAGCACGTTGTTCCGGAGATGCCGGCTGGACCGGTCCGAGGGCCAGTGTAGCCAGGAACCACGCTGCGCCTGCAAGCCCGGGCCGGACGCGCGGGGTGATCATCAGGACGAGCAGCAACACCGCCGAAGCGGGCCAACCGTGGCCTGGGAAGATCTCGCCCAACGACAGGCCGAACCATGGTGCGACGGCTGCCGCCAGGAGGGCCGCCGCACCGACACCGGGAGCCCAGCGGAGCACCGCGTCATCGGCGCTCCGTCGACGTCCATAAAGGCCGCAAACGATGCACACGGCGGTGACGGCCACCGCCAACGTCAGTGATCGCTGCCATGGCACGACGGCCGCCACAAGCGCCACAATCTCCGCGAGACGCCGCCCACCGCGACGAGCGGCGGCCCACGGCGCCACCGCGGCCACCACGAGTGCGGCGGCCACTCGAACGGCGCCGAATCCCACCAAAGAGACCCCGACAGCCGCGCGGGCAGAAAGTCCGAGGAGGGCGGCCAGGAGGGGCCGACGATCCTCCGGCACACGGTCCCAGCTGATTGCCGCCGCGCCCCATCCGGCGAGCAGGAGCAACGGCGGCACCAACATCCATCGCATGGTGATGCTGCCGACCATCGTCAGCGCGACCGCAACCGGCACCAACATGGCTTCGGCGGCACGACGGCGGAAACCGCCACCGACCCACCACCCGGTGGGACCAAAGATCAGGGCAACCGAAAGAGAGGCCCACAACGCCTCGTACCACGCGACGGCGCCGATCCCCACGAGAACTGCGGCCAGCACGATGAACGCGCCGGGCGAGACCCAAGCCTGTGATCGCGCAGATGTCGTTGGTTGAGTCATCGGCATCTCAGGAAGTATACCCGTGGGAAAGGGTCCGGAGTTCGGAATTCGGAACTCGAAATTCCCGCCCACCCTCCCCCGATCGGATGCCGTCGAGGGTCAGAGGGGGCGGGCGCGCTTTGAACGGAGGTGCCCGGCATCCTCTCGGGAAGCGCGTGCGGAAAGGATCCAAGGGAGGCGGAGGTGTCTGAGTTCCGCTCATATCTCCACTGGCGGAATCACCAATGATCTGCTCGGTATTCAGAGTGCGATGGGCCGCTCACTGAGGTTATCGGGCGCCAAAAGGTCGATGCCGATGTGATGAGCGAGGAACATGCTGGATGGCGTCATGAATTGTTCCCTCTGGCACGGGTTCGGGCGGCGGCGTGTGCCTGCCCCCTGGCACGTCACCGCGGCGTGTGCCAAGATGAGCCCATGGTCGAGGCCGAACCCTACGCCGTGGTGGTGGTGACCCGCAACCACGCCGACACTCTCCCAGCCTGCCTTGCCGCAGTCGGGCATTTGGTGCCGGCTCCACGACAAACGATTCTCGTAGACAACGCTTCCACCGACGGATCCGCCGACGTCGCCACCGACAGGAAATACAACGTGACGATCGACGTCCTGCGTGAGGACCACAACACCGGATTCGCCGCCGCCGCCAACCGGGGAATCAGAGAGACCGGTCAACCATGGGTCGTGCTCCTCAACCCCGATTGCGCCGTCCGACCCGACTTCGCGCGACAGCTCTTTTCCGCGCTGGCCGATCGGCCCGATGCGCACCGTGTTGGATCGGTGACTCCGAAGCTGATGCGCGCCACTGGCTCCAACCTGGAACCCTCACATATCGTTGACGCGGCGGGAATGCTGGTGACCCCTTCCGGGCGCCACCTCGACCGAGGGGCGGGCATGACCGACACCAATGAGTTCGACCGGCCGGCGTGGGTCTTTGGTGGAACCGGCGCGGCAGGTCTGTTTCGCCGTGAAGCCCTGGCCGACGTGAGCTATCCGAACGGCGAGATCTTTGCCGAGTCGTTCTTCGCTTACAGAGAGGACGCCGAGCTCGCGTGGCGACTGCAGCTGCGCGGTTGGCGGTGTCTCTACACACCGCGCGCCATGGCCGCTCATGCACGCGGTTTCAAACCGGAGAGGGGTCGGCGCGACCATGCCGAGATCAACCTCCTTTCGGTGCGCAATCGCTTTTTGCTGCGCGGTCACTGTGCCGATCTCGGTTGGCACCTGCGATGCTTGCCGTGGTGGTTGCTGCGGGATCTCGCCGTGGTGGGGGCCTGTCTGACCGTCGAACGTACCTCGGCCCCCGGTCTCTGGGCCGCCTGGCGGCTGCGCGGTGACATCCGGGAGCGACGGCGCTGGGTGCAGCAACGGCGCAAGACATCGTCCCGACAGATCGCCCGCTGGTTCCGTAGACGAGGGCGGGTGGAGGAGGTCGAGGCCTCGTGAAGGTGGCGATCATCGGAACCCGCGGTGTACCGGCCAACTACGGCGGTTTCGAGACTCTCGCCGAGGAGCTGGGCCGCCGCCTGGTGTCACGTGGACACGAGGTCAGCGTCTACGGGCGGCGCGGTTTCGTCGACCCAACGCTCGACCGTTACAGGGGGATGCGATTGATCGTCCTACCGGCGCTGCGCAGCAAACACCTCGAGACCGTGAGTCACACCTTTGTGGCTGCGATGCACGCGTCGCGCCGCGGCTTCGACGCCGTCCTGATGTGCAATGCCGCCAACGTCCCGTTTGTGCGCATTCTGCAAATGGCCGGGACGCCGGTCGCCCTCAACGTAGACGGTCTCGAGCGAAAACGCCGCAAGTGGGGGCTGGCCGGTCGAACCTACTATCGAATCTGCGAGCGACTCGCCGCGCGGATTCCCGATGCGCTGGTCACCGATGCCGAGGTGATCCAGCGATATTACCGGCGCGCCTACCTTGCGAGCTCGGAGATGATCTCCTACGGCGGTGATCAGCT
>CBDTWX010000611.1:0-2916 GCA_965364305.1 uncultured Thermoanaerobaculia bacterium | reverse complement strand
ATCGTGGTCGCCGATGCGGCATCGGGTTGCCCGTCGGCGGCGGGAGCCTTTGTGGCGGTGTTCGATTCGAATCGCGGAATACTCCTCCTTTCGGCAGCCGCCTTCCCAGGGGGGCAGGTGGTTGGTCCCGCCCGTGGATCGAAGATGAAGGTGTCGGTCCCTGGAACCTCGTCGTGGCTCCTCGATCATGTCGGATCGAGCGGCGGCCAGGCATCCTTGTGGGGCGCCCGATACCCGTTCCTGGCACGGAGGGGCAACGGCTGCGTCAGCTTCGACAAACAGCACTGGTCCGCCGAAGGTGACCTCGCCACCTATCTTCGATGGCTGGTCGAGGAGGTCTACCTCGAGCTCCCGGAA
This sequence comes from uncultured Thermoanaerobaculia bacterium, assembly GCA_965364305.1. GTDB lineage: Bacteria > Acidobacteriota > Thermoanaerobaculia > Thermoanaerobaculales > Sulfomarinibacteraceae > Sulfomarinibacter. The sequence goes on along the minus strand of CBDTWX010000611.1, from coordinate 2,559 downwards.
GAGGAACGCTTGCGGCGGCCTGACTTTCGCCTGGCAGCCCGTCAGGTCAGGCTGAGAATGGAGAGAACGGGCCATGGGCCGATGATTCTGAACGGCAAGGAGGGATCGACCCTCGCATGCCGCTACACCGACAGTGATCGACTGTATCTGTTCATGCCGTTTGTGCTCGATGCACCCAACGAGCGCCTCGCGGTCGAGGTTTTCTATACGGATGGAAAGTACTTCGACAACGCCGATAAACCCGGACTGGGTTGGATTGTCACGTCGCCGGAGAAACCGGGAATGCTCACCGACCCACCGCTGACGATCTTCGTCGAGGAAGTCAGCCGCAGCGCCTCGCAGTAGGCTTTACGCCGACGGTCTCTCGGGGAGCACGTCAGCGCCGTGCCGCCTGGCCTCGGCATCCATCAGCTCGATCAGCCGCTGCTTGGTCTCACCGGGAAGCCTCGACGGCTCGTACCCGGCGATCATCCGTTCGACCTCGGCGTGGGCGCGATCACCCAGGGTCCGCCCACCTTCGGCCTGCCACCGCGACCGGTTTGCGCGGTCGATTGTAGGGCCTCCAAAGTGGAGCTCCTCACGGAGGTATTTCCGCGTGTGATCCGAGATCAGCAGATGCTTCTCACTCAGGAGCTCTTCGAAATGCGGTCGGGCAGGGAAGTCCTCCTTCGGAGTGATCCCCTCGACGAGGCGTTTGACCATGCCGCAGATCTCGTTGTCGAGCACCAGCTTTTCGAGACTCTGGCAGGCAACGAAGTCGAGCATCCCGGGTCCGGAGATGTTGTTGATCCCAGCCAACGCCGCCAGGGTCGCTCCCATCCCGGTTTCCAGGCCGGCCTGAGCATCGAGGAGCTTGGCGTCACTGAGCGAGGTGTACGCCTGGGTCGGCAGACCCAGGTACTTTCCGATCTCGGCGTAGGCGCAGTCGATCATCATCGTCTCGATGGCCCCAAAAGGCGTCGTTTCGTACCGAATGTCGAAGATGGCTGGCGCCCCTCCGTAGAGCACCGGTGCGCCCGGCACCGCGAGCTGGCTGATGACCACCCCGCTCAGAGTCTCGGCGGTGTGTGCGACCAGGGTGCCGACGAGGGTGACCGGCGCCATGAAACCGGTAAGCGGCATCGCGATGAGCTCGATCGGGATGCCGAAGCGTGCACAATCGACAACGTTTTGCGAGGTGATATCGCTCCAGCTGAGCGGAGAGGTGGGACAGCACGAAAAGATGGTGAGCGGTTTGGCCCGCAGCGCATCTTCAGACCCTCGCACCGCAATTTGAAGGTCCTTCATCAGCTCGAAGGACTCGAGTGTAAAGGTCCCGGTGACAACCGGTTTTTCGCAGTACAGGAGGCTCAGAAACAACCGGTAGCTGTCCGAGATCTTTTCGGGCACGTCAGATGGAATCATCGCGGTGCTCTGAGAAGCGATGTATTGGAGTTGGCTGATCACCTTCGAGTGTGCGACATAATCGGCGGTCACCGGTTTCCGAATCTCGCCGCTCGCGATGTCGAGGACGTGCAGCGCGGCCGTGGCGGGGGTGAAGTAGACGTTATCGCCCGACAGATCGTGGGTCTGGTTCCCCAGGACATCAAACAGCTTGAAACCATCCGGGACGCTCTTCAGCGCGTCCTCGATAGTGTCTTTCGTGAAGACGACGTGCTGGCCGGCAAGGTCGACCGTCGCTCCGTGGTCGCCGAGCAGCGAGAGGACCTTTTGGTTATGGAGATCCACACCGAGCGTACAGAGCAGATCGATCGCCTCCGCGACGATCCTTTGGATGAGGGCATCGTCGAGGAATGTCACGCGTGGTCTCATTGATTTCTCCGTGAAGATTTTTTTGGCGGCGCTACAGCGGTGCCCCGCACGGCCAACTCGGCACAACATAGCAGAGGCCCCCACCAATCGCTAGATTCTGATCCCGGTTTCGCGACGGGGCAGAATGTGAGATTGTGATGACTGAAAACAGGAGGGTCCCGATCATGCCGGCGATTTTCGAAACCACCAACCTCCGTGGCATCGAGATGCACAACCGCCTCGTTCGGTCCGCGACCTGGGAAGGCCTCGCGAAACCGGATGGAAGTGTGACCCCCTCCCTGCTCAAAATCTACGAGGATCTGGCGGACGGCGGAGTCGGCCTGATCGTCTCGAGCTATCTGTACGTTCAGATTCCCGGCAAGCAGTCCCTCGGCCAGATCGGTGTCTACTCCGACGAGATGATCCCCGGTCTGACCGAGATCGCAGCGGTGGTCCACGACCACGGCGGAAAGATCGTCGGGCAGATCGTCCACTGCGGCGGCCAGGCCGATCGCCGGCTCAACGGCGGTCACCAACCGGTGGCGCCCAGCGCTGTCGACACCGCCTTCCTGACGGGCGGGACGGGACGCAGGCAGGCCGAAAGGGCCCGGATCGACCTGGAAGCAATAGCGGCGGCCACGCCGCTGAAGCGGATCGCGGTCCCGGACGACGTCGCCGGCCCGGTCCTGTTCCTGTTGGGCAAAGACGCCGGCTTCATGACCGGGCAGGTGCTGTGGGTGAACGGCGGCGCCTACATGCCGTAGGCGC
>CBDTWX010000610.1:0-2937 GCA_965364305.1 uncultured Thermoanaerobaculia bacterium | reverse complement strand
CGGGATGACAGATTGAATCGTCAATCCGCTCCTCCGGTCGGGATGACAGATTGAATCGTCAATCCGCTCCTCCGGTCGGGATGACAGATTGAAACGTCGCTCTGCTCCTTCGGTCGGGATGACAGATTGAGACGAGCAGCCGCAAAATGGCGGGTCCTTCAAACACCTCCGACCAAACATTACTCCTGGGGTTTGAGAAACGGTACGCACCCCCTGGGTGCGTTCACAATTCTGAAATCGAAGCTCGAGTTCAGAATTGTCTGCCGAGATCGGGGCGGTGGGCGTTCTTGTAGTGTCGGAAACGCCAGGGGAGGGGGCCGGTGCGGCGTTCGATGGTGACGAGGTCGAAGCGGCAGGGTTTGTCCCAGAGCCCGTGGCGGCCGAGGTAGGCGGCGGCCGCGCGTTCCAACATCCGTCGTTTCTTGTGGTCGAAGGAGGCGACGGCGCCGCCGTAGAGATCGCCGGATCGAGCCTTGACCTCGACAAAAACGGTCTCCCCATGGTGACGCATCACGAGATCGATCTCGCCGCCCGAGCCCCGCCAGTTGCGGTGCAGTGGGCGATATCCCTTGACCATCAGCATCAGAAGGACCGCCCACTCGGCACGTCGCCCGAAGGCCTGTTGCCGTGTGCGGCTCATCGTCGGCTCAGCTTTCGGGGACGGGAAGGCGGAGGGTCGCCTCGCAGCCCGGCTGATCGCCACGGTTGCGGACGGTGACACTCCCACCGTGAGCCTCGGCGATGTGTTGACAGAGAAAGAGCCCAATTCCGGAGCCCTCCGCCTTGGTGGTGAAGAACGGGACAAAGAGATTGACGGAGTCGGGGAGCCCCGGCCCCTCGTCGATCACCGAGATCTCGAGCGTGCCCCGCACTTTCGTCCATCCGATCTCGACCGAGCCTCCGGTCTCCCGGCTTGCCTCGGCGGCGTTGCGGACCAGGTTGATCAGCACCTGTTCGAGCTGATCCTGATCGACCGGCACGACGATCTCGGGTCCGCCCGACACCTGGACCGTCAACCTCTCTTCGAGCTCCGCGACGCGTCGGACGCAGCTCGGGATGTCGACCGGCAACATCGTCGGGTCCGGGAGCTTCGCCAGGCGTGAGCAGTCTCCCATAAAGCGGTTGAGTGCTTCGACGCGCGAGCCGATGACGTCGAGTCCCCGTCGGAAATCGCTCCTCCAATCGTCCGGCAAGGGATCCTGGTCGACCAGCCGTTCCAGGCTCCCCGCCAGCGAGGTGATGGGCGCCAGTGAGTTGTTGAGCTCGTGGCCGATGACCCGGATCAGTCGCTTCCACGCCGCCAGCTCCTCCGCGCGGAGGGCGCGGCTGACATCGGATAGCACCAGAAGCTGATTCGGCCGCCCGTACTGTCTGAAGGTGCCCCGCCGCATCTCAAAGCGGCCTTTCGCCCCGGCAATCTCGAGCTCGACGGTGCGCGCCGGTGGTCCGGTCAGACAGGCGTCGAGCCCGAGCTCGGCGGCCGATGCGCCGAGCAGGGTGACGTCATCGCCGAAGAGGTCTTCACCGGCTGCGTTGACCTGGCGCAGATGGTTCGAGGTGTCGAACGCAAAGACCGCGACGTCGACCTCCGCCATGACCTTTCGAACCAGGGCAGTGGCCTCGAGATCGTCGACCCGCTGCTTTCGGAGGCTCTCCGCAAGGAGGTTGATCTCTGCGACCACCTCGTCGAAGGCGTCGTAGCGCGAGACGTGGTGAACGCGAAACGAGTAATCTCCCTCGCGCAGAGCCGCCAGGAGGTTGGAGATCGTCCGCAGGCGGTAGCGCGTGCGGATGTGGACGTAAAGCGTCAACCCTAACCACACCGATACCACAGTGACGATGGCGCCGTTGCGGAGGAACGGCGTCAGCTCGGACCTCCACAGAAGCGATACGGCGACGGCCGCCGGGACGAGGCCCGACAGCAGCACGAGGCCCGAAAGCCGTTTCAGCGCCCCGATACGCCGATTTTTCACAGCCCGTGCTTTTCGAGGCGGCGGTAGAGCGCGCTGCGGCTCAGACCGAGCGCCTGGGCAGCCTGGCTGACGTTGCCATCGAATCGCCGCATCGCTTTTTGAACCAGGACACGCTCGACCTCGTCGAGACTCATCTCTTCGAGTGGGGCCGAGGCCATGCTTGCGTTGCCCTCGATGCCGAGCTGGTCGACCTTGATCGAGTCATCAGTGGCCATCAGCACGGCCCGCTCGACGACGTGCGCCAGCTCGCGGACGTTTCCGGGCCAGGTGTGCCGCTCGAGCGCGGTGGTGGCTGCGCCGTCGAATCCGACCAGCGCCTTCCGGTACTTGGTCGCGAAGCGACCGAGGAAGTGGTTGGCCAGGAGGGGGATGTCCTCCCGTCGATCCCGGAGAGGCGGAATTCGGATCTCTACAGTGTTGAGCCGGAACAGGAGGTCCTCGCGGAATCTCCCCTCCGATACCTCCTTCCTGAGATCGGCATTCGTCGCCGAGAGGATCCGCGCATCGACTGTGGACGTCTTGGAAGAGCCCACCCGTTCGAGCTCACCGGTCTCGAGGGTCCGCAAGAGCTTGGCCTGCTGGTCGAAAGGTACGTTGGCGATCTCGTCGAGAAAGAGGGTCCCGCCGTCGGCCATCTCGAAGCGGCCGATGCGATCACCCTTGGCGTCGGTGAAGGCTCCCTTGACGTGACCGAAGAGCTCGCTGGCAAATACGCCTTCGGGGAGACCACCGACGTTGACCGTGATCAGCGGGCGGTCGGCGCGGCCGGAGACCGCGTGCAGGCGTCTCGCCACGACCTCTTTTCCGGTGCCGTGCTCACCCGTGATGAGGACATTTGCATCCGAAGGCCCAACCCTCGCGATCAGCTCGAGGACCGGCGCCATGGCGGGGGAGGTGGCGATGATGTCCGGTGCATCGGTCATCAACAACGTGCTGTTCTGCGCCTCGAGACGGAGGCCCCGCC
>CBDTWX010000609.1:0-2979 GCA_965364305.1 uncultured Thermoanaerobaculia bacterium | reverse complement strand
GCCGCGGCGACCGTTGAAGGTGGCTAATCTACAAGCGGTTCAGCTCCCACCGGGTGATTGCGAATCGACGCTTCACTCGAAGCTTCGGCGAAGATCCCAATGCAGACCTTTCGCTGCGAACACCAGTGAATAGTCCGGGCTAGGCGTCGGACGGCTCGGGTTGCCGACGGCGGTCGGCACCGCTCCGCCGCTCTGAAATGCGACGCACGACCCCGCTGCGGCGCTCGGTAGGCGGACCTTCATCCTTTTGCCGCCGTTCGGTACCGGAACGCCGTTCTTTGGTTTGTCGTCGTTCGAGTCCGGATCGTTTCTCCCTCATTGTAGCCTCCCGGAAGTCAGCACTTCGAGCTTATTGCAGCGCCTGCCAAAGAACAAGGTGCTCGCGGGAGGTGCGGTTGAAAGGTCCGTTCCGCCCTCGCCATTTTCAACGGCGATGTGGTCGTGGCCGAGCGTGCGACCGATACGACCCTGCACGTTTCGGTGAGTCTGCCAGGCTTATTTCACCGACGTGCTGTTCCGCCGGCTCTGCGGCGTTGAGTTCGGGATCGATCGCCCCGATGGCCGGCGGATGAGCCTCCTGTCGAGGGTGACATCGACGACGGTCGACTCACCTTCGGTGACGGCGACGCCGTAGATCTCTCGCGCGTGATAACCGGTGGCTTCAACGCGCAGATCGTAGAGTCCTGGGAGCAGAAGACGGTGATAATCGCCAACCTCCGGGTCGGTGCGCACCGTCGAGCCGTCGGCCTCACGATCGACATCCAACACGGTGACGGAGGCGGCGAGTGGCGAACCATTGGCATCGGTGACTCGGCCGCGGATGCCCTCGTGAGCGTGGTTCAAAAAGTCGAGCAGGGCTCGGCGGTTCCACATCCAGTGTTCGTCGAGCTGGTCGGCCGGCAGCAGCTTCGTGGCCGACAGCTCGACGGTGATCTCGCGGCCGCCGTGGAAGAAGGTCATGAAGTCTTGCCGACCTCCCTTCACCTCGTACCAATCCCAGCCGTTGGTGATGCCGTTGTCTTGATCTGTGAGATAACCGCCGGGGCTGTCGGCCTGCGCGAGATCGGCCCAGTCGCGAGCCAGCACCTCGAACCATTGGTTGTCCGGATGGCGGCGCTGCCATGTGTCCCAGGGGTAGTTGACCACCTCGGCGCCGCCGTGGAAGTTGGCCGAAAGGACAAATGTCTTTGCTTCGGCGAGGGCGATCATCGCCTCGGTCTCGGGCCACCAGGCCCTGCCGTCGGGGTGCGGGCCGGCTTCGGGGTCTGGGAAGTTCCGGTTCGGGTTGACGAACGAATCGGCGCCGCCCGCGGTGGTGTAGGAGCGTATGGCGCCGGCCAAGGTTTCATTGCCGCCGCGATAGGCGCCGTCCGGGTTGGCGAGCGGGTTGACCCAGATCTCGGTCTCGTCGACCAGATCGCGGATCGCGTCGTCGTTCCCATAACTGCCGAGCAAGAGATTGATCAGCCGCAGCATGAGCACATAACCGGCGGTTTCGTCGCCATGCATGGTCGAGGTGAGGAGGACCTCGGGCTCGTCTTCGTCGAGATCGGGATTGTCGGATATGACAAGTGCCCATAAGCGGTGCGGACGGACGGTGTTTTTGCCCGGTCCGAGGTCCACCAGTCGGCAGAGATTCGGATGGTCGGAGACGAATCGTTGCATGAGAGCGGTGTACTGGTCGTAGGTCGGATAGCACGACCACGGACGTTCTGGGTCGTCCACCCACCCGGGGAGGCACATGGTCACCTTGTCGGCCTTGATCTCGTCGGGGAGGACCTGCCAGACATAGCCGGCCGCGTGGAGCTCTTCGAGCTGGCGGGGCGAAGCAGTCGCCCGAATGACTCGGCCGCGGACACCTTCGATGCTCACCAGTCGGGTGAGCTCTTCCAGCTCCGAGCGGTCCTCGATTTCGAAACTGATGCTGGCGAGGCCTCCTCGCGCGACATCCTCTTCCTGTGAGGCGACCGCGGTCACCCCCGGCACCGTCATCAACCCGCAGATACAGAGGAAGATCGAAGCGTGGACACGGTGCGACATCATCTCGATTTTAGGGTACCATCGAAGCCCGAAGCCACACCACGAAGTACATCCCGCTTTTCCTGCCGCGATCGCTACCATCTCGTGCGAATCCTCTCAGGGTTTGCAGCAAGGTGCCGGTGAGACAGGTCTTACCGGACCCTGACCGGGAGTCTGAACAGGGTCGAGGTGCTGACGGTGACCGTGATGCCCGTGCCGTCGTCCGGCACGGCGGCGTCAATCCGCAAAAGGGTGCTGCGCCCGAGATTGGCGAGATCGAACAAAAGGCCGATACCGGCATCGAGGCGAACTCCGTCGGTGTCCGGTCCGACCCGGGGGTCCCACGTGACCCCCGCATCGCCAAAGAGAACGACTCCGACCGAGAACAGGCCGAGAACGTCCTCCTTGATGAGGCGCCGCCACTGGATGTTGAGCACGGCGCGCCCGGTGCCGTCGAAGTAGTCGGGATCCCAGCCACGGAGTCCGAGGTCGGCGCCCAGGGCGAGCTGCCGGTCGCGGTCGAGACGTTGCGAGGCCTCGGCAAAGAGACGCATCTGCCAGCCTCGGTGACCGAGCTGCGCGGCTGCGGCCTGGAAACCGCCAACCAGGTTTTGAGTCGTGCTTCCTTCGATGCGTCCCGAAAACCAGGCGTCGCCAAGCAGCAGCCAATTGCCGCGTTGCCGCGCGACGTGACCCTCTCCGGCCAGCAACAGCCGTTGCCGGTCGCCACCAAAGACCGGCAGCGACACGATCGTAGCGACATCGAAGTTCGGACCGAGGGCCACATCCTCCTGCACTGACCACGCCCGAAAGCCCTTGACGACGATGAAGCTGTCGACGATCTGCTCGTAGGAAAGAGAAGGGCCCTCGATCTCGCGATCTTCGGGCGGCGGGTATGGCGAGCCGTCGTCTTCCCAGATCCAGTTGATTTCAAAACCGAGTTTGTCCCGATAATATGTC
>CBDTWX010000608.1:0-2981 GCA_965364305.1 uncultured Thermoanaerobaculia bacterium | reverse complement strand
CGAGTTCCGTCTACGGCGCCAACACGACGATGCCGTTCTCGATCCACCAGAACGTCGATCATCCACTGGCGCTCTACGGCGCGACCAAGAAAGCAAACGAGTTGATGGCGCACACCTATTCGAACCTGTACGGGCTGCCGACGACGGGGCTCAGGTTCTTCACGGTCTACGGTCCATGGGGGCGGCCGGACATGGCGCTGTTCCTGTTCACGAAGAACATCCTCGACGGGAAGCCGATCGATGTCTTCAACTACGGCAACCACCGCCGCGACTTCACCTACATCGACGACATCATCGAAGGCGTGGTCCGGGTGGCGGCCACGGACCCCGAGCCGAACCTCGAGTGGTCGGGCGATGCTCCCGACCCGGCGACCAGCCGCGCCCCGTGGCGGGTTTATAACATCGGCAACAACCAACCGGTCGAGCTGATGCGCTACATCGAGGTCATCGAAGACTGCCTCGGCCTCAAAGCCGAGAAAAATCTCCTCCCCATGCAGCCCGGCGACGTCCCCGACACCTACGCCGACGTCACCGCCCTCGCCCAAGACGTAGACTACAAGCCAGACACCCCCATCGAAGTAGGAGTAGCCCGGTTTGTTGAGTGGTACAGAAGCTATTATCAGGTATGAATGAGGAATGAGGGATTTTTGAATTCGGAATTCGGAGTTCGGAATTCGGAATTTCCGGCGCGGGGAGCGTTCAAGCAGATTGTTGCGTGTTACCCGCGTTTGGGCGTTGTGAGTGGTCGATTCAGGCTTTCTGGAGGACTCAGGAACTGAGAATGAGTGACGTACCGATGGACCTCGACGTCAGGTATCCGGTGCCGGCCGCTGATGGGGCAGTTGTGGCTGAAGCGGATTCGAACCCGGTTCGCCGCAAGAGCTTCGACTTCGCTCTCGTGATTGTCAGTCTCTGCCGGGAGCTTCAGGCGTCTCGCGAGTATGTGATCTCTCGTCAACTCATGAAAAGCGGCACTTCGATCGGTGCAAACGTCGAAGAGGCGGTTTCGGCTGAAAGCCGAAAGGATTTTCTCCACAAGATGAACCTCGCGCTGAAGGAAGCGCGCGAGTCACACTATTGGTTGCGGTTGTTGGATGCCTCCGAGATCGAGACAAAAGGCGATCTGAAGATACCGCTGGCCGCGGCAGATGAGCTGGTCAGGATCTTGGTATCCATCACGAGAAAGATCAGCCGATCATGAGTGAGATGCGAATCGTGACCTTCGCGCATAACATGTTTGTTAGTGAATGTTTCAATGTCGCTCGACCTGCCACCCGGAGCGGGGAGGGCTGGGGAAAATTCCGAATTCCGAATTCCGAATTCCTTCTTCCTCATTCCAATTCGGAGAACATCATCAGGTTGTCCTTCCGGCCTCAAGGGCAGGGGAGGGCAGGGGGAAATTCCGAATTCCGAATTCCGAATTCCGAATTCGATTCTCCTTCAGCACGAGGAGTCCGCTATGTCTACTGACCGCCGTCCCCCCCACGAGCTCTCTTCCCCCCGCACCGCGCTTCGCGCGTCCGACTGGGGCCCGGCCGGTGCGCCGTGGATCGAGGAGCCGGAGCCCGAGATCGATGTCATGGAGTACGTCCACCTGGTGTGGGGCAAGAAGTGGCTGGTGCTTGGCGTGATGCTGTCGATCGTGATCTTTTCGACCGCGTGGTCGTTGACCCGGCCCAAGATGTACAAGGCAACGACAAAGATCACGCTCCAACCGCCACCGCAGCTTTCCGGTAACCAGTTCGACCTCGCCATGAGCTGGTGGCAGATGGATCGCATCATTGCCGACCAGGTGGAGATCCTGAAGACCCGCGCCCTCGCCCAGCGCGTGGTCACCAAGCTCGGCCTTCAAAGCCACCCCGCCTTTGCCGATGGCGATGCGGTGGGCGCTCTCCTCGCGGGCATCAGTGCCGAGCCCATCCAGGAAACTTTTGTGGTCGAGGTCTCACTCGTCGGTAGGCAACAGGACGCGATTGCCGAGTGGCTCAACATCTATATCGAGGAGTACACCGCCGCCAACATCGAGGACAGCATCGGGCGCACCCGCCAGGTCTACGAGGTCATCCAGTCGAGGCTCGACCCGCTGCGAACCAAGGTGGCGGATTCGGAACAGCTGTTGATGAACTTTCGCGAACGCGAGGACGCGGTGCTGCTGGCCGACCAGGATCGCAACGTCATCACCGAGCAGGTCAACACGCTGACCGCCGACTACGCCGAGACCAAGGCCGAACGCATCCGGCTCGAGACCAAGCTCAACGCCCTGAAGAGTCTGCGGGAATCGAATATCTCCGCGATCAGCCTCTCAGAGGTACTCAAGGACGAAGCCGTTCAGAACCTGGTGAAGCAGCGCAATGACCTTTACGTTCAGCTCACCGAGAAGCTGCGGTCATTGAGAGAGGGCCACCCGGAGATCAAGGAGCTGCGGGCGCGGATCGGCGGCCTCGACGAGCAGGTTGCCGGGCAGGTGGAGGCGATCCGAGTCTCCTTCGAGACCGACTTCGACATCGTCTCGCGGCGCGAGCGTTCGCTCTACAACAACATCCAGCAGCTCCGCGAGCAGACCATCAACCTCTCCAAGCAGACCCTCGAGCTCGATCGCCTGCAGCGCGAGTACGACCAGAACAAGGCCTTCCTCGAGGACATGCTGGCCCGCTCCAACGAGGCCGATATCGCCTCGACCGCATCGCTCAACAACGTGCGCGTGATCGAGCCGGCGCTGCGCCCCGACACCCACTTCAGCCCCAACGTGCGGCGTTCCGTCATGCTCGCCAGCGTCCTCGGACTCTTCCTCGGCATCGGCCTGGTGCTCGGCCTCGACTACCTCGATCACACGCTGCGCTCGCCGGACCAGGTGGAGAACTACCTGGGCCTCGAAACCCTCACGGCTCTGCCCAAAATGACCGACGACAACTCACGCATTCTCCGTGAGTCCTTCCAGGCATTGCGCACCGCGGTCATGCTCGCCGCCCGGGGCGAAGCCT
>CBDTWX010000607.1:0-3010 GCA_965364305.1 uncultured Thermoanaerobaculia bacterium | reverse complement strand
TGGGCACGTCACCTCGAACCTTTCGCTTCGAACGCTGGTGAGAAGTACGGGCTAGGCCAATTTCCCGGCGGAATGCTTCCGACCAGCCCGACCCGCCCTGCAAGACCCACCGGACGATAGAGGTCGGGATGCGCGGGACCAACCACAACCGTCACCGGACAGTCGACCGCCGCCGCGATGTGGGCCGGACCGCTGTCGAGGCTGACGCACGAATGGGCCCGGTCGAGCAACGCGATGAGACGCCGCAGAGAGAGCTCACCGGCCGCCGACTGAACCCGAGGATGGTCAACCGCCTTGACCACTCTTCGAACCGCAGCCGCCTCTCGTGCGGTGCCGGTCAAGATGGCGTGCGCCGACGGCAGCCGTTCCATCATCGACCGCAGAAGATCTTTCCAACGCTCTGCAGGCCATCGACCTTTGCTTCGACGCCGCGATTGAGATTGAACGATCACGATCGGAACTTCGACCAGCTCCCGATTCTCGAGCCAGCGTTGGCAGTCCGCGGCTTCGGCGGGGTCGACGACCAGTCGGCTGGGTCTCTGCGACTCGTCCACGTGACCCTCGGACACGATCTGCTCGGCTCCGAGAGCTTCTGTGAGTACCCCAAGAAGCGTCTAAATATATAAGATAGAAACACTTTGAGGAGTTTTTGTGGATTGGCATCATTCGTGCTTTGGATCAGGTCGGCGATCGATGACCGACGGGATGGTCGCCAGGAAGGTGCGAGGCACGGAGCTGCGGGACGCCGCATGATCAACCCGGTCGGCAACGACCACAACAGGAATCGAGGAGGGCACACCATGACAACTGGGATCTTACGACCAATCGGACAGTACAAACTTTGGGTTTTGGGACTGGCAGTCGCTCTGTTGGCGGCGTCGGCCGTTTCTGCCGGCGAGATCACGATCGAAATTGCACCAGCCACCCTCAATCTGCAGAGCCACGGTGCGGTGGTCACAGTTCACACCGATGTTCCCTACGGCAGCGTCGACGTGTACTCGGTCTACTTGGGGGGCGTCGTCATCAGCGCCTGGAAAGCGGACGACCGCGGCTACTTCGTGGCCAAGTTCCTGATGGACGACATCAAGACCATCGACGGGCTCGTCATCAACGACACCAACACCTTGCAGCTTGTCGCCTTGACGATCGACGACGAGGAGATTTGGGGTGAGGACGAGATCATGGTGATCGACGGCGGGGCGAGAGCTGCAGGCGACCGGCGCCGGCCGGACGGAAAGTAACTCCGGAATACCGGTCGACTGAAGTGGATGCTCCCAGTGGCCCCCGCCGGACGCGGTTGGGGGCCGCTCTGTTGAGCATCATCGCAGCTCAGTCGATGACGCGAGAGGGCGGCAGGCGACGCGCGGCTTGGCAAGAGTTCAAACGGGAGGCGGGAATGAGTTTCTGGAGCTCAAGGTATGGTTGAAAAGAACATACCGCCTCGAGTTATCCAGGTCACAAAAATCCCCGGTATACATGAGACGAGGATCTGGCGATTGATCAATTGTTCAGAACCTCGTTGTACGCTTCGTCTCGTTATGTCACGGTATGCCCGTAGCATGTTGCTCCGGTTAGGTCGCGTTGGGTCGTGTGCGGTGGGCTGCACGGTCATGATGATCTGTCTGTCATCGGCCGTCAGCGGTGAGGAGGAGCCCGACTACTCGCCTGGCTATCTCAGCGCCGCACATGAGGGCCTCGACGATCCGGACAGCTGCGAGAACTGTCACGATGACGATCTCAACGTCGACGGTGAACGGTGTCTCGTCTGCCACGATCAGATCGCCGATCGACTGGACATGGGCAAAGGTCTCCACGGTGAGGTGACGATCGACGACTGCGCGGTTTGCCACCCCGAACATGGCGGCCGCGATGCGGAGATGCTGCCGCTCGACCCCGATGACTTCGATCACGAAGCCGAGACCGGCTTTACCCTTCAGGGCTATCATGGCGAGTTCGCCGTCGATTGCGGTCGCTGCCACACGACCCGCTCGTACCTCACTCTGACCCCGACCTGCGCCTCCTGCCACGAGGACGCCCACCGGGGCACGCTCGGCGTTGACTGCACCGCCTGCCACGCCGTGGACCAACATTTCCGCAACGCATCGCGCGCTTTCCACAAGTCGACCCTGCTGCCGCTCGAGGGACGGCACCTGGCGGTGCCTTGCGCCGAGTGCCACAGAGACGGTGTCATCAAGGGGACCCCTTCGAGATGCTATGACTGCCACTGGATCCGACGCCAGGACGACCCCTTCAGAACCCGGCTCGGCACCGACTGCGAGAGCTGCCACCATCCGGTGGCGTGGGTGCCGGCCGTCTGGGACCATGCCGCCGAAACTGGATTCCGAATCGGTCCACAGCACCGGACGGTCGGGTGCGAAGGCTGTCATCGGGATTATCAGCTGAACGAGGGTCTCACGCCCGACTGCTACAGCTGCCACCGTGAAGACTACGAGGAAACGCGGGACCCGAACCATGTCGCGGCCGGATTCCCGACCGATTGCACGGTGTGCCACCGTCCGAGCGACCCCTCGTGGGGCCGCGGAAGCTTCGCACATCCCTATCGTTTGGTTGGTGTCCACGCGACTCAGGACTGTTCGGCCTGCCACCCGGGTGGTGTGTACGCGGGCACGCCGACCGATTGCGTCGGTTGCCACCTCGAAGACTACAGCGCCAGCCGGAACCCCGACCACGCCGCAGCCGGTTTCCCGACCGCCTGCGATCTGTGTCATGGGCAGGCCGATTCTTCATGGTACGACGCGGACTTCGACCACCCGTATCAGCTCGTTGGTCGCCATTCGACCCTCGACTGCAGCGCCTGTCATGGAGACGGTGTCTACGCCGGCACACCGACCGATTGTGTTGGATGCCACCTCGACGATTACAATTCGAGCCGCAGCCCCAATCACGCCGCCGCGGGATTTCCGACCGATTGCGAAAGCTGCCACAGCAACGCCGATCCGACGTGGAACGAGGCGAGCTATCCCCACAGCGTGTGGCCGCTCGTCGGTTC
>CBDTWX010000606.1:0-3018 GCA_965364305.1 uncultured Thermoanaerobaculia bacterium | reverse complement strand
TTTCTGGAATCAAGATACTCTGTCGCTGGTCGTCAGGGTGGCGCCACCGCCGTGGAGAACCTGGTATGCCTACCTGTTCTATGCAGCCGCGGCGATTGCCACAATCGTGTCGATCGGGCGCCGACCGTTGCGAAAGCTCCGCCGCCAGGAAGAATACAGCCGCCGCCTCGAGCTCGAGGTCGAGGATCGGACCCAGGAGCTCGCTCAGCGCAACCTCGATCTCGAGGCGGCCAACAACAAGCTCGTCGAGGCCAGTCTGACCGACAGCCTCACCGGTCTGCGAAACCGCCGTTACCTGTTTGAGGAGGTGGCGAAGGAGATTTCCCTCGTTCGCCGACAGTACCGCGAAGTCATGATCGGGACCCGAACGACCGAGCTCCGAGATATCGTGTTCATCATGATCGACCTCGACAACTTCAAACCTATCAACGATACCTTCGGGCACCCGGCCGGCGACCGGGTTCTTATCCAGCTGCGGGATGTGCTGCTCGAAGCGTGCCGGACGTCGGACATGGTGATTCGCTGGGGCGGTGACGAATTTCTGATCGTCGGCCGCGATGCCGACGCGGATACCGCGGAGACACTCGCAGAACGGATCCGTGCCGGCGTCGATGCGCACCGCTTCACGCTCGATGATGGACAGATCCTGAGGACCACTGCTTCGGTCGGATTTGCGTGCTATCCGTTCTTGAGGTCGGATCCCGAACGATTCGACTGGCAGCAGGTGCTGGCCGTTGCCGACGTGGCGCAATACGTGTCCAAAAAGACCTCCGGCAACGCCTTTACCGGTTTTTTGAGCACCCCGACGAGTGCTGATGTCGACGATCTGTTCCAAATGATTCGCGAGGATCCGGGTCGCCTGGCCGCCACGGGCCTGCTCGAGATCCGAACGTCGGTTCCGTCGTCAGTCGAGCTCGTCTTCCAACACGGCGATGAATCGAAACTTCGAGTTGAGGAGAGAAACGGCGACGAAGGCCGCGCCGATCTGCGGCCCGACTCGCCTCAGCCGACAAGCTCATAGCGACTCGGCCAAGCTCGATTCCAGTACGCACTCTGTTCGAAAGGCGAACAATCCGCCATTTTTTTGAGCCAATCCGCCATTTTTTAGGGGGAATATCGACCTTTTTGGTGCCATTTCTTCTCGTGTGATTTGTAAAATACTCTCAATAGGAGAGTTAGTGAGGTTCACTGATATGGCACATCATTTGCAACTTGGATGACATGGTGTAGGAGAAGTACATGAAAAGCAGTGTGATCATTCCGATCGTCATCCTAGCGATCGTCGTCGCTCCAGCGTGCTCGACCATCAACGAGCCAGCGACAGCGATCGAAGTCGAGCACCTGAAGCAGACAATCGCTCGGCAAAGCATGATCGTCCAGGCGATCGACATGGAGACCGCGGCCGCGGCGGTACGCTCGGTGGGCGGTGAGATCACACACAGGCTCGCCATCATTCGCGGGGTGGGCGCCCTGCTCACCCCTTCGCAAGTGGCGGCACTCGAGCTGATTGATGGCATCAGACTCAGCGAGAATCGGCCCGTGGAGTCCTCGATTTCGAGTGCCGATGGAATCGTCGGCACCTCGCCTCAAGCGCACTTCCAGGAGATCGTCGGAGCCGACCTCCTCCACGAAGAGGGCCTCACGGGTTATGGAGTGACTGTCGCCGTTGTGGACACTGGGATCTGGTTCACCGAGCTTGCACTGAAGAGGAACAGTTTTGGGGATGACCGCATTGTCGCCACCTACAACTCGATCGAAGACGTCGCGGATATTCGCGAAATCAACGACGAAAGCGGCCACGGCACCCACCTTTCGAGCATTGCCATCAACTCCGAGTTTGGCGACGAAGGACGTTTCAACGGCGTCGCTCCCGACGCTGACGTCGTCGTCGTGCGGTCATTCGACAAATACGGTCGCGGCACGTATCTCGATGTCATCCGCGGCATCGATTGGGTGGTTTCCCACAAGGACCAGTACAAAATCCGAGTGTTGAACTGCTCGTTTTCGGCGGAACCGCAATCGCATTACTGGGACGATCCGGTCAACCAAGCGGTCATGGCGGCATGGGCGGCTGGCATTGTGGTCGTGACATCGGCCGGCAATACGGGTCCCGAACCGATGACCGTGGGCGTGCCAGGCAACTGCCCATACGTGATCACGGTCGGAGCGATGTCCGACAACTACACCCCCGAGATTCTCACCGACGATTTCCTGGCCTCATTCTCTGCCGCCGGCCCAACTGTGGAAGGATTCGTCAAACCGGACATCGTGGCACCCGGCGGGCACGTCCTGGGCCTGATGGAAAAACACACGGAGATTTCCTCCGAATATCCCGAATTCCAAAGCGCGAACAAATACTTTGTCATGTCGGGGACCTCCCAGGCGGCTGCCGTGACGACCGGCGCGGCGGCGCTGCTCCTCCAGGCGGAGCCCTGGCTCGAGCCGGATGAGGTCAAGTGCCGCTTGATGGCAACCGCCCAGCTCGCCGTGGATGCCGAAGGGTTTCCGGCCTACACCATCTATCAGCAGGGGGCCGGGCTGCTCGCCGTCGACGCAGCGGTGACCAACGATTGCAGTCCGCTGGGTGAGTGCCCAACCAAGTGTGCCAACGTTGGTCTGGATGTCGATGTTGACCTCGATCCGGTGTTGGAGACCCATTTCGGCGGACCCGTGAGGATGGACGAAGAGGGCAACTTCTTCATCGAGGACGACGAAGGGGACCTCTACCTCTGGGACGGCGAGTATCTGCGGTCCGGCGGGTTCCTGTGGAACAACGTCTTTCTCTGGAACAACGGCTTTCTCTGGAACAACGTTTTTCTGTGGAACAACAGCTTTCTTTGGAACGACGGGTTCCTCTGGAACAGCAGCTTTCTCTGGTTCAACAGCTACGCGGAGTTCGACAGCTCCGACTGGAGTCAGGGACTTGCTGAGGCCGTGTCCGTCAACGTTTGGGTCGAGCAGGAGTAGCGGGGGCTCGATTCTCGATCCGCCCACACAGATCGCGAGGTTCGAACTTCA